>JAUNUM010000180.1 GCA_030538215.1 Bacteroidia bacterium | reverse complement strand
CGATGGCTTGCGTAAGGAACGGAAATATCAGTTGCAGGATGCTTCCGATAAACAGTCCCAAAATCAACTGCGTGAAAAAACGTTTGTAACGCACCAGATATTTCCAAAGAAACGCCAAGCGGTTTTGCGTGGGCTGCACGTCGCCTTCTTGCTCATAAAACAGATTGGTGGGTTCTAAAAGCATGGCAACGCCTTTTTCTTCGCCACCGGTTTGGGTGCTGACCCAATTTTTGCAAAATTCATCTTGCGTAAATCGGATGCGACCTTTGCCGGGGTCGGCAACATAGACTTCGTATCCGTTTTTGCGTGTCTTTTTGATGTCATAGACGACAACAAAGTGATCTTGTCGCCAATGAACAATGCACGGCAACAGGGCTTTTTCCGCCAATTTGCCGAACGTGATGCGTCCGCCTATGGTGCGGAAGCCCATCTGCTCGCCGGCACGGCTGATGCCAAGAAGCGACACGCCGTCACGTCCGATATAGGAGTTCTTCCGAATACCGTCCAAAGAATACTCTTTGCCGTAGTATTTGGCTATCATTCCCAGACAGGCGGGACCGCAGTCCATAGCGTCGGGTTGGTGGAGGAGGGGAAATTTTAACATTTTGAATTTACGATTTCAGCGAAATTATCATTGCTTAAGGGCTAATCTTCGATTTCAGTACGAGGTGAAAGATCTATATTATATTTACAATTTGTCAATAGACAACGACCGTATAAAGTTTTCTACTGTTTCGGCGGGATTGTTTTGAGCAGCGGATCAAGCGTCGCTTCCAATACCACTCGATTTTTTTAGCTTACTCGTCTATTTCAGAGGTTGCCTGCGTGCTGTTTAAGTTTTGAATGGTTGTTACTATAGTTGTAATTTTTTGTGTTGATGATCTTTTTCTTTGACTTTGAATATTAATAATTTTTTTGATGTGCTATAATCTATCTCTATCACTAGATGCCCCACGTCCCTTATATGATTTTTTGAAGTTATTAAAACTATAGTTTATAGTAAATGTCCAAAACCGAGTTTCTCTTTTTCGAGTTTGTGTAAAGAGAAAATTGTCAATTTTTCTTGTCGAGTTTTCTTTAACCCAATTAAAAATATCATTAACGACCAAGCTTGCTGTTAATGATTTATTAAGGAATGACTTCCGTAAACTGAGATCAATTTTATGGTATAAATCATACTTCGTAATATATGATTCGTAATTGCTTTGAAAATAGTAGTTTATAGAGAATATGTAATCATTCAAAGTAAAATCATTATAGAATTTCAAAGAAAAACTCGGATTATTTCTTTCCAACATTTCATTTTTATATTCTGCCGTAAAGAAAGGAAATATTCCCCCTATTGTTAATTGAGTCTGCCAAAAGTTGAAACAATCCCTAAATGTTATTAAAGAATTTATATTCTGATATTTATCATAGTTTTTATATGTTATAATAGAAGTTGATGATGTTTTTTTGTTCTGGATAATATTCATTGCAATAGGTTTGTCTGTATAAACATATCCAA
>JAUNUM010000083.1 GCA_030538215.1 Bacteroidia bacterium | reverse complement strand
TTAATTTTCGTACGCGCCATGCGGTTTGGAACCGCAAGGCGCATTCCCCGATGACAGAAAAAGAGTGATACGTTATTTTTTCAACTTTACTTAACGAAATTGTTGCAATAATTATTCAATGAACTTAATACAACATCCTGTTCACCTTATCGATATACTCAAGCAACTCTTCCCTACCCATTTTTTTTTCGGATGAAGTAACAAAAACAGGTGGAAGTTCTTCCCAGGTTTCTAATAACTTTTGCTTGTATGTATCCACATTTTGCTGCAATTTAACAGAACCTTGTTTATCGCCTTTTGTAAAAATAATGCTGAATGGAACACCATTTTCGCCCAACCACTCCATAAATTCCAAATCTATTTTTTGCGGTTCGTGGCGACTGTCCACCAACACAAAAAGTGAAGTTAACGCTTCGCGTTCCAATACATAATCTTCAATAATTTGTTGCAGTTTTTTACGATTTTCTTTTCCACGACGGGCATAACCGTATCCGGGTAAATCTACCAGATACCACTCATCATTAATTAGGAAATGATTGATTAACATCGTTTTTCCGGGTGTAGATGATGTCATAGCCAAGCCTTTTCGATTAGTGAGCATATTTATAAGTGACGATTTACCCACGTTGGAACGCCCGATAAACGCATACTCCGGTTTCCCGTCTTGCGGACATTTCTGATAATCGGTATTACTAATGATAAATTCGGCAGATTTGATAAGCATATTACGATTTGGGATTTGGGATTTAAAGACAATATCCACAGACCAATTCCGGTAAGTGCTGCGTTGATAAGCAAAAGCTCATATCCAACTTGATAACCGAGAACTTGTTTCATTACTGTTTCGAAAACAAAACAGATAATTGGTGCAGCAATAGCAACGTATGGTACCCATTTATCTGTGGGTTTTACTTTCGTATATAATCCGCAGAAATAAAGGCCAAGCAAGGGCCCGTAAGTGTAGGATGCCAATTTATAGATGGCGGTAATAATACTATCGGAACCAATAGCTTCAATAAGCAGAATAATAAGAACAAAAATAGCGCTAATAACCAAATGCACCAAGCGGCGAGTTGCCACATTTTTGCGTTCGACAGCAATATTTTCGGTCTTTTTCATCTCCAGAATATCCACGCAAAATGATGTGGTGAGCGCTGTTAATGCCGAGTCGGCACTTGAAAACGCTGCCGCCACAATTCCCACAATAAAAATTCCCAAAACCGTTTGTCCTAAATGCTGACTGGCAATAATTGGAAGAATATTATCGGAAACTTCCGGTAGAGCAATTCCATTTTGTTGTGCAAAAATAAGCAAAAGTACTCCCAAGGATAAAAACAAGAAGTTTATCGGTGCAAAAGCAAAACCATACGAAACCACATTTTTTTGTGCATCTTTGAGATTCTTTATCGTTAAGTTTTTTTGCATCTGATCTTGGTCTAATCCCGTCATTACGATAGTAATAAACATTCCGCTAAAAAACTGCTTAAAAAAGTTTTGTGTACTTGCCCAATCATCGAATACAAAAATACGCGAATGTGGGCTTTCGCTAATCGCTTTTATGGTTTCTCCCCAACTAAAATTGAGATGCAGCATTATTTGCCAGATAATTAATACCAAAGCGACAAGAAAAAGTAAAGTTTGTACCCAATCTGTCCAAATAATAGTTTTGATGCCGCTTTTGTGGCTATATAGCCAAATGATAAGAATTATTCCAATAACTGTAACCACGAACGGAACGCCCCACGCATCAAAAACAAGCGACTGCAAGATAAATGCTACCAAATAAAGTCGTGCAGCAGCGCCTACAATTTTTGAAAGCAGAAAGAACCATGCTCCGGTTTTATACGATTTTTGTCCGTATCGTTGATTGAGATAACCGTAAATGGTTGTCAAATTCAGTTTGTAATATAATGGCAATAACACATAAGCGATGACTAAATATCCGAAAAAGAAACCGAAAACCATTTGCATGTACGTCATATCAAGGTTTCGCACCATTCCCGGCACGGAAACAAACGTTACACCCGAAATGGATGTTCCTATCATCGCAAATGCTACCACATACCATTTCGACGACTTATTTGCCCGAAAAAAAGCGTCATTATCCGTGCCTTTTCGGCTGGTGAGATACGAAATGAGCATCAACAGCAGAAAGTAGGCAACAATAACGATAAGAATAAAACTGCTTTGCATATGTTGGCGTAGAGCGTAGGGCTAAGAGCATAGAGCTGTGAGCCTGAAGCCGTTTATAAATTTAAAAAATATTCGACAATTTGTGAAAACGAATCGAATTTGAAAGCATAATTATCCGTTTTTCCGAACCCGTAGGAAACGAATACGAACGGCAAACCGGCTTCAAACGAAGCTTTACTATCGGAGTCAGTATCACCGATATATACGGGGTATTTCAGGTTGTTTCGCTCTTTCAGCAATTTCATATTGAAAGATTTGGGTTTCATATTTTGCCCGTGCTCCATATAATCGGTAATTAAATGCGTGGTTTTTGTGTGATTCATAAAATTCACCAGTCCTCCTTCTTCGCAGTTACTCAGCAAGAAAAGCGGATACTTCTTAGATAGTTTTTTTAATCCTTCAACCACACCATCGTAGATACGGGGCTGCATATCGGGCACTAATAGCCGATATTGATGTTCAACCTCGCGAAATAATTCTTCTACCTGTTCATTCTTCAAATCAGCAAAAAGACCTCTTACAATTTCCGAAATTTCTTTGCCCATATACTTTTCTAACTCTTCTCGCTTTATCTTTTCTCCTTTATATCCTTTTATTACAACAGCTTTATTCCACGCATCAGTATAGGTATGTACGTTATCCCAAAGGGTTCCGTCCATGTCGAAAATTAAACTATCGGGCTTTGTCATTTCTTTTTTTGTAAGTTGCAAAAGTACTCAACAAAGCGCGAAAGGACAAATAAATGATTGTTAAAATGAAAACAAGACGGTTTTTTGTCTTATTTTTGTGCAAAATACAAGATATGAAAAAAACCAAGGTTTGTGTGATAATCAATCCTGTATCGGGGACGGAATCGAAGAAGAATATCCCCGAAGAAGTGGCATCTGCTTTTGATCAGACTAAATTTGATGTCATTATTCGGATTACCGGTTATCCGGGACACGCCACAGAGATTGCTAAAAAGGCCGTGAAAAATAATTTTGCTTATGTGCTCACCGCCGGAGGCGACGGGACGGTAAACGAGGTGGCAAAAGCTTTGGTAAATACTGACACAATTTTGGGAATTATACCGTTTGGATCGGGAAACGGGTTGGCACGTGACTTGCATATCTCAATGGATTCGGAAAAAGCTATCCGAACAATTTTAGACGGTAATATCCGCACCATAGACTACGGCTCTGCCAACGAACATATCTTTTTCTGCACGTGTGGTGTTGGTTTCGATGCATTTATCAGTGACAAATTTGCCGAAGAAAAAAAGCGTGGCCCACTGGGTTATGTACGTAATATTGTGGAAGGCGCTATTGAATTCAAATCAGACGAATACGAAATTACGCATGACGAAGGTACACTCAACGAGCGCGCTTTTCTTCTCACCTGCGCCAATGCTTCGCAATATGGAAATGAAGTATATATTGCACCCGGAGCCGATATGGAAGACGGCAAAATGAATGTTTCCATACTGAAACCACTTAACCCCAACGAAATTCCACAAACTACACTACAGTTTTTCACCAAAAATATTGATAAAAACAGTAAAATGATTTCGTTACTTACCAGCAACTTAACGATTAAAAGAAAAGAAGCGGGAATATTGCACGTTGACGGAGAGCCGGTGAAAGCCGGAAAAAATATCGAAGTGAAAATCTATCACAAAGGATTGAAAGTTTTTGCACCAAAACGAGTAATAAAAAAAACATCGTCGAAAGAAAAGGAAAATATTTTTACCGCTATCACTCGATGGCTTAATGTGTAAGTTTTATATAAAAAACAGAACGGCCACACTCATCGCAAGTGCACCCGTTCTTCATTCATAACAAGTTATTAAAACAATAATAAATTTCTGATTTTATTCTGCAACTTGTGCCACAAAGCTCTCAGCATCGTTATAAGCGCTGCTCATAACCTCTTCCACCACTCCACCAATTTGCGAAGCAAACAGAGCGGAATTCATTCGTGAAACGTAGGTTTTTCCGTCGGCTTTTTCGTAAACCGAAATGCGGCAAGGCATCATATTGCTGTAGATTCTCAATTCGTCAATCGAGAGCATACGATGAGCATATTTCGGGTTGCAAAGTTCGATCACCTTTACGGAAAGAACTTCAAAACCATTTTTTCTCATTGTTTCTTTCAAATCGTGCGTATGTGTAACACGCCATCCTGCCTCAACAATGATGTTGTTGAGTTTTTCAACTGTTTCGTTAAAGGCATATTTGCTTTTACTTTCGAAAAACATATTGTCCATAATTACACCCTTTTATTTTTTAAGTAAAACATCGTTAATAGCTTGTTTAAAAGCATCTTTCGGTAGTGCACCTTGTGCCATTTGCGGCGCCTCGTTCATTGGAACAAAAAGCAAGGTGGGAATACTGCGAATTCCAAAATCTGCTGCCAGCTCTTGCTCTGCTTCCGTGTCAACTTTATAAATGTAAATTTGTCCTTCATATTCTGCTGCCAATTCTTCCAGAATGGGAGCAATCATTTTGCAAGGACCACACCAATCGGCGTAGAAATCAATAATAGCGGGTTTATCGCCCAAGTACTCCCATTTTTCGGGATTTTCTTTGTAATTTGCGACTTTCGTAAGAAAATCTGCTTTTGTTAAATGAATTGTTTTAGCCATATTTGTTTTATTTGAATTAGTTTCTTGTTTAGTTACATCCGCTTGTGAAGCCGATGTTTGCGATTTGTTACTATTGTTGCTGCATGCGACAAACATGTACAATGCTGCAAGTGTGATGATGATAAATTTAGTTTTCATTTGTTTTATTTTGATAATTCTGTTATTCGTTTTTTATGTTTTTTGCTTCTTCTTTCTTAAAGACATCAAGAATGAGTAGTCCCAGAACAGCACCGTATATCGTCATTCGCCACGGATTTGAAGTGAGAGGACAACTACCTGTGCCACAACCCACAAAATAATAATATAAATATCCGATAATAGCTCCCGCAGCTGCTCCGAGAAATTTCAGCCAATGTTTTGTAAAAAAATCTTTCATATTCTTGTTAATTGCAATCTACAATACAACCCAACATTTGAATAACACGCCTGTTTTTGATGGAATAAAAGCAGTTTTTCCCGCTTCTACGACAGTTTAAAATGCCTTTGGCGCGCATATCGGTAAGATGATATGAGAGTAGCGATTGCTCGCAATCAATTATCTTCATTAATTCGGAAACAGATTTTTCTTTTTCGTCCGACAATAAAGTAATTACACTTAATCTGATTTCATTTGCCAAAGCTTTTAAAACGTATGCCGCTTCCTCAAACTGCGTTTTATCTATCTTTTGTTCCTTTATATTGAGCATTGTAAATTTCATTATTTTCAATCGAATAAACATATGAACATGTATTCATGTGTTTTTGTTCAAAAGCACAACAAGTTTTTTTATTTACCAACTAAAAACTTGTTTTGAATCCGTTAAAAATCGAGTAAATTTTGATGAAGAGGCTATTCTATATGCTAGAAACTATTTTAAGATAGATCAAAACAGTTTCTTAAAGAAATAAGAAAGTTTTACTTCGATAATACGATTAGCCGATCGGTCAAATAAGAAATTTTCTTTCGTTCTTCTGTTCTCGAAAATATCACCTAAACCAAAGTAATATCTCCCTTCGAGCGATATATTTCCTGCTCCGGTTTTAAATTCCATTCCAATGCCGCCAATTATGCCGTAATCAATTTTTCTAGGCTTAAGGTTGTACCTCATGCCTATCTCTTTTTCCTTTTCAGGATTTTGTTGTTTTTTAGCAGCAATATCAGCAGCTAAAGCTTCGTTCATACTGTCTGAACTTCCCAATAGGAAACCAAGTTGTGGACCGGCATTAAATATAAACCTAATTTTATCTCCGCCATAAATATGCCATAAAAGTGGAATTTGCAAATAATGCAACGTGCGATTATAGGCAAAATTTGTTTCGGGCGAAAACTTTTCTACCCAACCGGATTGAGCATAATTTATTTCGAGTTGCAGCCCTCCAATGTTTTTTTCAGAAATATATCGAGCCGATATGCCGCCGTGAACGCCCCAGAGCTGACCTTGCTCTACATTAGGTTTAAAATCTACGGATGACATGAGCGCTCCACCTCCTGCCCCAATATACAATTCTTTTTCAAATTCTTTCTTTTGAGCAATGACTTGCACAGAAAAGAGAAAAGACAACACAGTTATCGGCAACAAACGCTTCATTTATCGGCTTTTATTAGTTTTATATACAGCATTATTCGCATCGTAATGAATAAGATATAATCCGGTATTAATAAATCCACCCCAATTATTAACCCTATCAAAACTGAAAGCAAACTGAAGAGAATTAGACGGTATATGATTCACACGCTCTTCAAAATTAATTCCATAACGATAAATAGCATTCAGGAAAAATATTCCCGTATCGTATCCCAACAATCCATATTTGGGTGTAGTGTTGATGAGGTCGCGACCGTACCACGATTTGAAACTTTCAATAAATTGACGAGTTTCAACATTTTGCTCATCTACATAAAAAGCTGTGTAGAAATACGTTCCGTATTGGTGAAGTGAATTTTTCATCTCTGTACCGTAAGTTTGCCATTCCGGATACCCGAATAATCGTGTTATAATTCCCTGACGCGCTTGATGCACTTTGGCGAGTGCATTAGTAATTTCGCGAAGCGAACCCGAATCACCCGTGGAAGGTACGATAACATTTTCGCTATTGTTTTGAAGTAACGACAACACGCTTGTAGAGAAATTTGATGTCAAAGAAACTTCATTATAACGGATATTTTTTTGTTTTAAATCGGCTTTCAGAGTTGAGATAAACTCCGCTTTATCCGATCGTCCGGGAACATTTACAATAACTACGTTTGCGTTTTTAAATGTTTCCATAAACACTCCCGATGTTTTGGAGTATAAATAGGACTGAGGCGAGTTTACTTGAAAAATATTATTGTTGTTCTGAACTTCACTATTTTTTGAAGAAAATGGAACGACATATTTGATATTATGCTTTTTAGAAAAATCGGACAAAGTTTTGATCTGATCATCTGTCATTCCGCCAATCAGGAGATGTAGCGACTCCATTTCGAGGGTTCCCAACAAACTTTCGAGTTTTGCTTTGGTGCCGATTTCAAAAACATAAACTTCTACGTTTGCTCCATCTTTTTTCATTTTATCAACAGCCATCAAAAAACCTTCGTAATATTCCTGTAAACGTAAATGTTGACCACCTGTTTTATCGAGAAAAGGTAGAAGAAGACCAACCTTAATCACGTTTGTTCGTTGAGTTTCATTGTTTTGGCTAAGTAATCGATTTGCCTCTATTTCTCTTGCTCGTGCATTTTCATCTAAACGGGCAACTTTTACAGGAACAATTAGCTCCATATTAGTTTTTAGACCTGAGGCGAGTATTGGATTTATTTCTTTAATAGCTTCAACAGCAACGTCATAAGCCTGAGATATGGAGTATAACGTCTCTCCTCTTTTCACACGGTGCGTTACATTTTGAGTTTGTTGCTCATACGGAACAAAATCGGCTTGCATTTGAAAGAAAGGAATCCGTATTGTCTTACCTATCTGAAAAGTTTCTACCGATAAACCGGTATTTGCGGCAATTAAATCTTCGGGCTTTAACGAATAAGTTCTGGAAACCGAATACAGCGTTTCTTTTGGAAGAATGGTATGGTAGCGATAATTTTCGCGAGTGGATGAGAATGATTTTTGTTGTGGAACGACAATAACCCGCCCTTCAGCAATATTATCGGTTAAACCGGAATTGTAACGGACGATTTCATCAACACTCATATTATACATCTGTGCAATTCCAAATAAGGTTTCGCCTCTTGTTATCGTATGACGAAATGTGTGATTTTGATCAGCTGGAAGTTGTTGTGCTTGAGTTGCAGACGAAGCAGCAGTTGAAGTTGCTCCCGAAACCGGTATCAACAATTCTTGTCCGTTTTGCAATCCTGAACCGGCTGTTGGATTATGCTTCAAAATTTCGTTTACCGTAACGTTGAAAGTACGTGAAATGGCAAATAGCCCTTCACCCGATTTAACTTTGTATTTATAAAATGTTTGTCCGTTTGTAGTAACTGTTTCGTATGCCGGTGTTTGAGCGACACTAATCGCTATAAATATTGTAACAAAGAGAAACAATAATGATATTTTTCTCATCGCGAGTGACTTATACATTCTGTTTGTTTTAAATTTTCTAATAAAAACTTTCAAAGCACAAAATTACAAAAATTATTAGTTATGTAACTTCGCTTGTGTTAATTAAAATAATAACAACTTTATTAGCGTTTCTGTTCTTGAAGGTTGGTTTTTCCTTTGTCGCGGTATTCCTGATAGCGTTTGTTGAACTTTTCCGATTTCCGGTGCGACTCGTACTTTTTAATGATTTTCTGCGACTTTTTGTATAATTTCTCTGCTTCTTTCAACTTTAGCTGATTGGTTTTTTCGATGGATTTATTAGCCAAAGAAGCTGCTTTTTTGGCGTCGGAATTTACTCCGCCACACGAAATAACGAAAGCGATAGAAACAAATAAAAGTAACTTAGCAATATTTTTTCTAATGTGCATCATTGTACATTCTAATTTCTAAATTTCTTACTTCTTAACTTCTTTCAAAATGGAAGCTCTTCTTTTCCGTTTTCGGTCATAAAATTGGTTGAAGTTATTTCCGGAACAGCTTCTGCTTCTTTAGTTGTTTGTCTTGCATTCATTCTTGAGGTGCGCTCAATATAGTTTTTACGTCCCACGCTGTGTTCATCAACATTTTCAAAGCGCGCATATTCGTTATCAAAGCGCATGGTAGCAATACCTGTGGGTCCGTTACGATGCTTTGCAACAATAATTTCTGCCATTCCAATAAGTGAATTTCCATTTTCATCTTCCGTAATACGATAATACTCAGGCCTATGAATAAAACAAACTATATCGGCATCTTGCTCTATGGCTCCCGATTCGCGCAAATCGGCAAGTTGTGGACGTTTGCCCTCATTGCCCTGACGACTTTCCACACCACGATTTAATTGCGACAATGCGATTATAGGAATATTCAACTCTTTTGCCAAGCCTTTCAACGAACGCGATATCATACTTACTTCTTGCTCACGGCTACCGAAACTCATTCCACTAGCGTTCATTAATTGTAAATAATCTATTATCAACATTTTCACGTTATGCTCACGAACCAATCGTCGGGCTTTTGTTCGCAATTCAAAAACCGATAAACTGGGCGTGTCATCTATAAATATAGGTGCATCATAAAGTTCTTTGATTTTTATATCCAACCTATCCCACTCGTCCTGCGTTAACCGACCGCTTTTAATGCTTTCGCCCTTAATCTGACAAACGTTTACAATAAGGCGGTTTACCAATTGCACGTTAGACATTTCAAGCGAGAAAAAACCAACCGGATGTTCGTAATTTATAGCCATATTTTTTGCCATGGAAAGCACAAAAGCCGTTTTCCCCATTGCCGGACGGGCAGCAATAATAACAAGATCGGAATTTTGCCATCCCATCGTTAATTTATCCAATTGATTAAATCCGCTGGGAATACCACTCATTCCGTCTTTTCGGTTGGCAGCGAGCTGAATAATCTTCATCGCTTCCTTAATAACAGGATTTATCTGGATAACATCTTTTTTTACGTTTCGTTGCGAAATTTCAAAAAGGCGTCCTTCGGTTTCCTGCATCAAATCATCCACATCGATGGTTTCGTCGAATGCTTGCTGCGTAACATCGGACGAAAAAGTGATAAGTTCGCGTGCTAAATATTTTTGGGCAATAATTCGGGAGTGATATTCAATATGCGCTGCCGATGCCACTTTTTCAGAAAGTTCGGCAATGTAAACTGCTCCGCCGGCTGAAACAAGTTCGCCCCGTCGTTTCAATTCTTCCACCACGGTGAGCACATCCACCGGTTTTTGCTGAACTGCCAAACCTTGAATAGCTCCAAAAATTATTTTATGAATAGGATTGTAAAAGCTTTCGGGTTTTAAAATGTCACTTACCACCGAGTAAGCATCTTTTTCGAGCATCAATGCTCCTAAAACGGCTTCTTCCAGTTCAGGCGCTTGTGGTGGTAACTTTCCGATTTCGGGTACAATTACAGTTTTTTCAATTACTTTCGTGTTTCTTTGTCGTTTCTGTTTCTCCATTTAATTTTAAAAAATCTTATCTAAAAAGACCTCAAAGTTATCTCGTAAATTTTAATTAATCCAGTTTTTGATGATTTTGTTATGATGAGTTTATTAACAATAGTGTGTTGAAAACTTTTTGTGATTGTCTCACCCCTATAGATAAAATCTATATATTAAACAATTTTATATCGCTTTTGTTATATAAATATTAAAATCACATTTAATATAAAAAACAATGAAGAATAAAAGTTTACAAGATTCTATTAAAGACAGAAGAACTTATTATCAATTAAGTAGTAAATCTCTTATCTCGGATGAGGAAATACAAAAAATAATTGAGCATGTGGCATATTGGGCGCCTTCTCCCTTTAATTCGCAATCGGCAAGAATGGTGTTGCTGTTGGGCGATAACCACAAAAAATTGTGGGAACTCACTAAAACCGAACTCAAAAAAGTGAGCAAATCAGAAGAAGCTTTTAAAAGCACCGAAGAAAAAGTGAACGGCTCATTCCTTTCGGGATACGGAACCATTTTATTTTTTGAAGACCAAACAGTGGTAAAAGCTTTACAAGAAAAATTTCCAAGCTACACAGAGAAATTTACGCAATGGAGTGAACACTCTTCGGCTATTGTGCAAATACTTACGTGGATGGCTTTGGAAAACGAAGGTTTTGGCGCATCGTTGCAGCATTACAATCCGCTTATCGACGAAGGCATCCAAAAAGAATGGGGCATTAGCAAGGACTGGACGCTCATTGCACAAATGCCTTTTGGTATGCCGGCTGGCGAACCGGGCGAAAAAACACACGAACCGCTGGAAAAGAGGGTGTTGGTGTTTAAGTAATGGGATTAAATATTATACAAATAGGCCGATTCTCACGAACCGGCCTATTTTTTTAATAAAATTAAAAGTAGAGTAAGTTATTCAGTTTTATTTTCGGGATAAAAGATAATGCCCAATACATCAGCTTTCTCAGTAAATTTCTTAGCCCATTTTTGTATATCTTTAATTTTTAGACTATCAACTATATCTTCGAAATTCTTGGGATCATTGTCAT
>JAUNUM010000003.1 GCA_030538215.1 Bacteroidia bacterium | reverse complement strand
CAAATCCTGCTACTATCACTTTAGATTTCGACAGAGCTTTGTATTGGCTGCAAGTTGGTGCTCAACCTACCGACACCGTTCGCAACATTTTATCAGATGAAGGCGTATTGATGAAAAAACACCTTTTAGGCGGTGTAACTAAAGGCGCTTTTGATGAAGCGGAAGCGGAAAAAAGATTCGAAGCTTGGAAAAATTCCAAACACCAAGCTATTCAAAAACTGAAAAATAAAGACGAAGAAGCACAACGCGCTGCGGAAAAGGCCAGACTTGATGCTGAAAAAGAAGTAAACAAAGCTAAGGCAGAAGCATTGGCAAAGAAAAAAGCAGAAGCAGAAGCTGCAAACAATCCGGCTGTAGAGGAGACTGTTGAAGAAGTTGTTGAAACAACCGTAGAAACTCCTGAAGCTGAAGCTCCTGAAGTTGTTGAAACTACAACAGAAGAACCGAAAGCTGAGGAGCCAAAAGCAGAAGAACCAAAAACCGAAACTCCGGTTGAAGAAGCATCTGCAGAAGAAGCAAAAACAGAATAATTAGTTTAGCTAAATACTTTATACTAAATGCGCCATTTTGGCGCATTTTTTTTGTTTCCAAAACAGACAATTAACTTTTTTTATAGATAAATCGCCCTTAACAAATTCGTAACATTCATTTTTAAGATTACATTTGTAGGCTAATTATTATTTTAGCTACGATGTATATTTATATATAAAGGAGTTCGGAAATGAAAAAAGAGACAAAAGAAAACATGGTTAAAACGCTAAATATCATAGCGAAAGACCGAAAAAGAACCAACATATTAAAAAGCTCAGAGCAGAAATTAATAGCCTACTTGGTTCAGAAAATCCCAATGTGGATAAATTCAGATGGACTCACAGCCATTGGTTTTTTTGGAAACTTTATGGTTGCGTCAAGCATTGTCTTAGGAGCATTTTTTAGCCGATATTGGTTATTGTTATCTATTATTGGATTTACAGTTAATTGGTTTGGCGACTCTCTCGATGGCAGAATTGCCTATTATAGAAATAAACCACGCAAATGGTATGGTTTTTCATTAGACGTTACTGTCGATTGGATTGGCACCATATTAATAGGGCTTGGTTTTATGATTTACGCACAAGGCGCGTGGAAATATTTAGGTTTTTTGTTCGTAGTTTTATATGGTTGGCAAATGATTACTGCACAACTCAGGTATAAAGTTGGCGGACAATACTCTATCGATTCAGGCATTTTTGGGCCTACCGAGGTTCGCATTATTCTTGGAGCAATCTTCATTCTGGAAGTTTTTTTCCCGGGCTCTATTTATTATTTGGTTGCTTTAGCTACTGCTTTCCTAATATATGCGAACGTAGTGGAAGCAAAAAAGCTACTAAATCTTGCCGATATTCGTGATGAAGAAGAGAAAAGAATAAAAGCAGAAGCTATTCAAAGTCAACAAAGAGAAAATGCTTAAATAGTGCAAAACAATAGAGAAAACCCGATATTAATCTATCGGGTTTTTTTATTATTAACCAGCCTTTATTTCACATTGAGTATTACTTACTAACGCAAATTTTCTCTAAAAAACACACTGCATTTTAACATTTCTCTTAAATAATGTTGTAAGCAGGCGATTTTTACGTTTTTTACAATTTTAAGATGAAATGTTAAACAAAAAAGTCGTTTATTTGTTAAATTAATTACTAAAAACGATCTTTAATGTATTAAATTTGTCAACTTAAAACGGAGATAGGTAAAGCAAAAGTATGAAAAAATCGACTATCTGGCTACTTGCGGTAGTTATGTTTGTAGCTTTCTTCTCATTGCTATTCCTTCAGGTAAGATATATGGAAGCAAGTATGTCTGTGCGGGAACAGCAATTTAACGAAATGGTGAAGCGAAGCCTTATTAATGTGTCAAGAGATTTGGAACAAGATCAAACCCGACGATATCTGGAAGAAGATATGACGGAATCGGAAAACAGATATTCACAGTACACAACACCAAGAACCTCAACGAAGATTGTTACAGAACAAACAACTGCAAACATTACTCATCCCGATGGAAGTGAAACAAAAATTGAGCAGGTTATTCAAAAACAAAGTTCAATAGACGAAATAGGAAAAGGTGGTGTTTTTTTATCGCCAAGCCACGGCGCAAACACTATCTCTAAAACTTCGTACGACTTGCAGCAGACACTTTTGAAACGATATGTGGATGAACAAGCATTGATGAATGAGGTTATTTTGAAACTCTTGTACAGGGCAAGCAATGATCCGATTGAAGAGCGAATAAATTTTTACGATTTGGATAAATACATAAGATCTGAATTGCTAAACAACGCTTTAAATGTTCCGTACAGTTTTCAGGTTATAGATTTCAACAATAGAGTTGTCTTCTCATCGTCCGGATTTTCTTCAAGAGACGAAAGTTCAATCTATACTCAAATTTTGTTTCCACGTGATCCCTCATCGAAACTGAACACGTTGAAAGTGTATTTTCCAACGAAAAGAGATTTTGTATATAGTGAGCTCTCATTCTTTGTGCCATCTTTGATATTTTCGTTTATTCTTTTGGTAACATTCATTTTCACTATAGTGAATCTTTTCAGGCAAAAGCGTTTGTCCGAAATGAAAAATGATTTCATCAATAATATGACACACGAGCTAAAAACGCCCGTTTCAACCATTTCGCTGGCATCGCAAATGCTCAAGGACGAGTCTATCACCAAATCGCCCGAAGTATTTAAACACGTAGCAGGCGTAATCAACGACGAAACAAAACGATTGAGTTTTCAGGTAGAAAAAGTGTTGCAAATGTCGCTGTTCGACAAACAGAAAGCTACGCTGAAAATTAAAGAAGTGGATTTAAACGATATTATTGTAAATGTTGCCAATACGCACATTTTAAAGGTAGAAAAATTCAATGGAGAACTCGATATTGACCTTCAGGCAGATCACACGATGGTAAGTATTGATGAAATGCACTTCACAAACGTGCTTTTTAATTTGCTCGACAATGCATTGAAATACAAAAGAGAAGATGTGCCACCGGTTCTGATGATTCGCACACAAAATGAAAGTAACAAAGTCATCATAACAGTAGAAGACAACGGAATTGGGATAAAGAAAGAAGATGTGAAAAAGGTATTTGATCGATTTTATCGCGTTTCTACCGGAAACATTCACGATGTGAAAGGATTTGGATTAGGACTTGCTTACGTGAAAAAAATCGTGACTGATTTAGGAGGGTCAATTCGTGCTGAAAGCGAATTGGGCAAAGGAACAAAATTTATAATAAGTTTACCCGTTATAACACAAAAATGATATGGAAGAAAAATTAAAACTATTTTTATGCGAAGATGACGAAAATCTTGGCATGTTGCTCAGAGAATATCTGCAAGCAAAAGGATTTGAAACAGATCTTTTCCCCGATGGAGAAGCAGGTTTCAAAGGATTTGTAAAAACAAAGTACGACTTGTGCATTGTTGACGTAATGATGCCTAAAAAAGACGGTATCACGCTCGTAAAGGAAATAAGAACCATCAATACAGAAATTCCTGTAATATTTTTGACCGCCAAAAATATGAAAGACGATGTATTGGAAGGATTTAAAGCGGGTGCAGACGACTACATTACCAAACCGTTCAGCATGGAAGAATTGGTACTTCGTATCGAAGCCATCATTCGTCGTGTGAAAGGCAAAAAATCGAAAGAGCAACAAATCTACAAATTTGGCGAAATGACTTTCGATACGCAAAAGCAAATCTTACAAATTGGTGATGAGCAAACCAAGCTTACCACTAAAGAATCGGAACTGCTTTCACTACTTTGCTCACACGCGAACGATATTTTGGAACGCAACCACGCGTTGAAACAAATTTGGGAAGAAGACACCTATTTCAATGCTCGCAGCATGGACGTGTATATCACCAAGTTGCGCAAATTATTGAAACCCGAATCAAACATCGAAATCATCAACATTCACGGAAAAGGATACAAACTTATTGTACCTACCGAAGAAGAAAACGAAAATGCTTGATCTCGAATAAAGTATAGTAAAAAGCCGCTCACATGAGCGGCTTTTTTTGTGCTGTTTCGCGCAAAAACCGATGAATATAATTAACTTTGTAAAAAACTATAAAATGGTACATTCAATGACCGGCTACGGAAAAGCCGTTATAGAACTTCCGCACAAGAAACTAACTATAGAAATTAAATCACTAAACAGCAAACAGTTTGATTTATTCGCGAGAATTCCTATGATTTATCGGGAAAAAGAAATCGGCTTGCGAAATGACTTATCCAAAAAGCTCGAACGCGGAAAAATAGATCTTTCATTTACCGTTGAGCATATTTCGAAAGATGTTTCTGCCAAAATAGATCACACCCTTCTCACACAATATCATCAAGAAATAAAAACATTGGCAAAACAAATGTATTTGGAAGAACCTAAAGATTGGTTTCAAACGCTACTCCGAATGCCCGATGTGATGAAACAAGACGTTGAAGAATTGAACGAGGAAGAATGGACGTTGATTGAGAAAACCATTGAAAAAGCAGTGAACGAGCTTGTCGATTTTCGTGTTCAGGAAGGCGAAATGCTAAAAAAACTATTGACAGAAAAAATAACTAATATTCGCCAACTGCTACAAGATATTGCACCTTACGAAAGTGAACGCATCGAAAAAATTAAGTCACGCATATACGACGGACTTAACACTCTCGAAAACAAGGAATACGACACCAATCGGTTTGAACAGGAAATGATTTACTACATCGAAAAATTAGATGTAAATGAAGAGAAATCGCGCTTGACCAACCATTTGGATTATTTCATTGAAACACTTAACGACAAAAAATCGCAAGGGAAAAAACTTGGATTTATTGTACAAGAATTAGGTCGTGAAATAAATACGCTGGGATCAAAATCCAATCATTATGAAATGCAACGCATTGTAGTTCAAATGAAAGATGAATTGGAGCAAATTAAAGAACAAATATTGAATGTATTGTAGAGACACACGGCCGTGTGTCTCTACGGTCATATAATTAACCGTCTATGTCAAAATTAATCATATTTTCGGCGCCCTCCGGAGCAGGCAAATCCACCATCGTGAGACACATGCTGGCACGGGATTTAAACCTGCAATTCTCCATATCGGCAACTAGTCGGTTACCGCGTGGTGAAGAAAAAAATGGCGTTGAATATTTTTTTCTTACTCCACAAAAGTTCAAAGAGAGAATTGCTAACGGCGATTTTTTGGAGCACGAAGAGGTTTATCCCGACAAATTTTACGGCACGCTAAAAAGTGAAGTTGACCGCATTCTTGCCGAAGACAAAAACGTAGTTTTCGATATCGACTGCATTGGCGGATTGAACGTAAAAAGAATATACGGTGAGCGGGCATTGAGTATTTTTGTAATGCCCCCATCGGTGCAAGCGTTACGGGAAAGATTGGAAAAACGAGGTACAGATACACCGCAAGTTATCGAAAGACGCTTGGCAAAAGCTGAGTACGAAATGAGTTTTGCTCCGCAATTCGATTTAGTAATTGAAAACGATGACTTCGATAGAGCAAAAGAAGAAGTTTACGAGGCGATAAAAGAGTTTATAAAATAGAAATCAGAAGTTGGAAGTAAAGAAATAAAGAAGTTAAGGGAAATTGAAAAAATAGTATATCATTCTTTTTCCATCATCGGGAGAATGCGCTTTGCGGTTCTGAACCGCATAGTGCGTATGGAAAATTAAAACAAGATGCACAACTTATTTTTTAAACTTTACTAAATTCAAAATTTTATTATACAAGTAGCCGCATGAATCGCTTAAAATTATCACTATTATTTATTGCTTTTTTTATTCCGTTTCTCCTTTTCTCCACAGAAATAAAAAAGGAAACCCGAGTTTTTGCTACAAAAGATAATCAAGAGCTGAAAATGGATATTTATTCCACAGATTCGGTTTTTACGACAAAACAACCCTGCCTTGTATTCGTTTTCGGAGGTGGATTCAAGGAAGGAACTCGCGATGCAGAACTGTATAAAGATTATTTCGATTATTTTGCAAACAGAGGCTTCAAGGTAATTTCCATTGACTATCGATTGGGCATGAAAGGACAAAAAGCACCAAGTGTATTCAACACCAAACCACTTCGAAACGCTATTTACATAGCAGTTGACGACTTATACTCTGCCACAAATTATTTACTTGAAAATGCAGATGAACTGAATATTGACACTTCCAAAATCATCATTAGCGGCTCCAGCGCAGGAGCTATGACTGTTTTGCAAGCCGATTATCGACAACGTAATTTGCGCAGAATAAAAACAATTAAAAAATTACCGCCCGATTTTCAGTATGCCGGCGTAATTTCTTTTGCAGGTTCAATCTTCAGTACCGAAGGACTTCCGTCTTACACGCAACATCCCGCCCCTACTCTATTTTTTCACGGAAGTGGCGACAAATTAGTTCCCTATGCCCAAACCCGATTATTCAACTTGGGCGTTTTCGGTTCAAAGCCTTTGGCAAAACGCTTCAAAGAACAAGGTTATTCTTACACATTTTACACCATGGAAAATATCGGGCACGAAGTATCGGAGTATCCCATGAAAGAATTTTTACCCGAAATTGAGCGATTTATTCAAGATTTTGTTTTCGATAAAAAACAGTGGATGCTGGATATCAATTTAAAAGATAAATTCCGAAAATCGGACACATCAACCAATCCGGGAAATTATTATAAGTAGAGACGCGGCATGCCACGTCTCTACAGGCCAATACACATGCACAAATTCTTAGAAAAATACCTACTCATTATTGCAATGATCACCGGAATAACGTTTCACAAGCAGTTGTACATTTTCAATCCGGTTATTCCCTATTTGCTATCGTTAATGCTTTTCATAACATATTGTCGGGTAACATGGAATGAAGTGCGACTAACTAATTTTCATTATATCTTACTCGCTATCCAATACTTAGGAAGTGCCGTAGTGTACATTCTCCTAAAACCGTTTAACGAGATTTTGGCACAAGCCGTAATGATTTGTATACTTACCGCTACAGCCACATCGGCACCAGTTGTAACAGGAATTTTGGGAGGAAACATTGCTACTGTTGCGGCTTACAGCGTTTTGAGCAATTTATTGGTAGCATTTATGGCACCGTTATTTTTATCGGTTATCGGAAGCACCAACGAGCACGTGCCGTTTTTTACATCGTTTTGGTACATTTTTCAAAAAGTAATGCCCATTTTGCTTGTACCCTTCGTGTTGGCACTGTTATTGGCAAAAATATCACCCAAAGCGCACAGTAAAGTCCGTTCCGCACAGATAGTTTCGTTTTATTTGTGGACAATAGCCCTCACAATCGTTATTGGCAACGTAACACAATTCGTTTTGACACATAACGATGGAAATTACTCGTTAGAATTAGTTATTGCAGGAGTTACACTTGTAGTATGCCTCATGCAATTTATTTTCGGACGAAAAATTGGTTCTCACTTCAACAATACCGTGGCCGGCGGACAAAGCTTAGGACAAAAAAACACGATATTAGCAATATGGCTTACGCAAACCTATCTCAATCCTCTTGCATCACTTGGCCCGGGATTGTATGTATTATGGCAAAATTTGGTAAATTCGTGGCAAATTTGGCGAAAAAGTAAAAAAGACGATTTAAACAAAATAACTGAACAAGCATGAGAATAGATCATTTCGCAATGTATGTAAACAATTTGGAAGCTACGAAAGACTTCTTTGTCAATTTTTTCGGAGCAACTTCAAACGAAATGTACCACAATCCAAAAACAGGTTTGAAAACTTATTTTCTGTCGTTTGAAGGCAACTCGAGACTCGAAATAATGACACGTCCCAATCTCACCAATTCAGAGAAAAATCTGTATCAAAACGGTTATATTCATCTGGCGTTTAGTGTTGGGAGTAAGGAAAAAGTAGATAAACTGACCAACACATTAAGAGAAAACGGTTATCAGGTAATTAGCGGTCCACGTATTACCGGCGACGGTTATTATGAAAGCAGCATTCTGGGACCCGAAAACAATCAAATTGAAATAATTGAGTAACTAAGGAATTCCGATATGCAAACCGAAAAACAGAAAGCCCGGACAGGTAAATTATACGATGCAAATTATGATGCTGAACTCATTGCGGAACGTGCAGCATGCAAAGAGTTATGCTTCGACTACAACCGGCTCCGGCCATCACAATTGGAAGAAAAAAAGAAAATTCTCTCTAAACTTCTCGGGGAAACAGGTGAAAATTTTCAGATTGAGCCACCTTTCAATTGCGATTACGGTTACAATATTAAGATTGGAGATAATTTCTACGCCAATGTAAATTGTGTTATTCTCGATGGAGCAAAAATTACTTTCGGCGATAACGTGTTTATCGCTCCCAACTGCGGGTTTTACACGGCCGGACATCCGCTGGAAGTCGCACCCCGAAACCAGGGTCTTGAATACGCTTATCCCATTTCCATCGGAAACAATGTGTGGATTGGCGCTCAAGTGTGCGTTTTGCCCGGTGTAACCATCGGTGATAACACAGTTATTGGTGCCGGAAGCGTGGTTACAAAAGATATTCCTGCAAATGTGATGGCAGTGGGAAATCCTTGTCGGGTAATTCGAGAGATACCTAAATCCGATGATTGAATAAAACTATAAACAATAACTAAATGTCAAGAATTTCATCAGCAACATTTGCAGACAGTAAGCCCCATTATCAAATCCTCAACGGCTTGCGCGGCGTAGCAGCTCTTATGGTGATTTGGTATCACGTATTCGAAGCTTTTGCTACCAGCCCTATCGATCAAAAATTTAATCACGGATATTTGGCGGTAGATTTCTTTTTTATCCTCTCAGGATTTGTTATCGGTTACGCTTACGACGACCGATGGACAAGAATGACAAAAAAAGATTTCTTCAAACGCCGTTTAATCCGCCTGCATCCCATGATTATTATGGGAACCGTTTTGGGTGTTATCACATTTCTTATACAAGGTAGCGAACAATGGAACGGCACTAAAGTGTCTATTTCCATGGTTATGCTCGCCATGCTCCTTCATCTTTTCTTAATTCCTGCTGCACCCGGAACAGGAGTCGAAGTTCGCGGTAATGGCGAAATGTATCCTCTAAATGGTCCGGCTTGGTCTTTGTTTTTCGAGTATATCGGAAATATTCTTTATGCGCTTATTTTACGTAAACTATCCACAAGAACCCTTACAATATTGGTTGCGCTGTCTGCAATAGGATTGGCTTCGTTCTCTATATTCAATCTTTCGGGTTTTGGAAATTTAGGTGTAGGATGGTCGATGTTGGATTATAATCTGCTCGGTGGTTTTCTTCGATTACTATTTGCCTTCTCTATCGGCTTGCTAATGTCACGTAACTTTAAACCGATAAAAATTAAAGGTGCTTTTTGGATTTCGGGATTGGCAATTGTCATTTTACTTTCCATACCATATATTGGTGACAAAAATACGATGTGGATGAACGGTATTTATGATGCCGTCTGCACTATCGTTATTTTTCCGATACTGGTTTACCTCGGTGCTTCAGGAAAAATAATCAATAAATTTACCTCTCAAATGTGCAAGTTTATGGGAGATATTTCCTATCCGTTGTATATAGTGCATTATCCTTTTATGTATTTGTTTTATTCGTGGATATGGAAAAACGAATTCACTTTTGCGCGAACATGGCCTGTAGCCCTAGTGCTATTCTTCGGAAATATCGTGTTGGCATATCTCTGTTTGAAGCTATACGATGAGCCTGTACGCAAGTATTTAACAAAGAAGTTTTTGTTGGTAAAAAAATCATAAATCAATGCAAAACAACCACTTATTCAAACAAATCGATTTCATAAAGGAGATTGATAAACTAAAATACATTCAACGCAAAACGAAACTGTTCAACAGTAACAGACACGAAAATGATGCTGAACACAGCTGGCATTTAGCCTTGATGGCTCTTGTTTTAGTAGAATATTCCAATAAGCCAATAGATATTTTGAAAGTTGTAAAAATGTTACTGATTCACGATATCGTAGAAATTGATGCCGGTGATACTTTTATTTACGACACCCAAAAAAACCATACAAATACCGAGCAGGAATTGTTGGCAGCCAAACGGATATTCGGTCTTTTACCGGAAAAGCAAGCTCAAGAATTTATAGAAATCTGGAAAGAATTTGAAGATGGTATTACCGATGAAGCCAAATTCGCCAAATCGATGGACCGGTTTGAGCCGCTACTGCAAAACGCTTCCAATAATGGCGGAACGTGGGCTGAATTTAACGTGGATTATCAAAAAGTGTACGATAAGAAAAAAGCCATTAAAGCCGGATCTTCCACCATTTGGGACTATGCCGAAAATTTATTGAACGAAAGTGTAGAGAAAGGCGTTTTAAAGAAGCTGTAATAAAATATTAGACTTATGAACTTCCAACAAATATTTAATTTTCTTGCTCATTTGCAAATATATAACGACCGCAACTGGTTTAACGAAAACAAACATGAATACAACGAAGCGAAAGAATCGTTTGAAGTATTTATAAACAAACTTATCGTGCCGCTCAGTCAACTCGATTCGAGCATTGGAACGGTAAGCGCTGCTGATTGTATTTTCCGTATTTATCGAGACATTCGTTTTTCCAAAGACAAAACACCGTATAAAACCCATTTCAGCGCTTTTATTGCCAACGGCGGAAGAAAAACCCGAATGGCAGGCTACTACATTCACCTGCAACCCGACGAATCGTTTCTTGCCGGCGGTATTTACGCGCCCGATCCTGCTACGCTGGAATCTATCCGAAACGCTATTTATCACAATCCCGATAAAATGCGTAAGATTTTAGATGACAAGAAGTTTAAAAAACTTTTCGCAGAAATTTCAAACGAAGATAAATTGAAAAATCCGCCCAAAGGATATCCGAAGAATTTTAAGGAGATTGAACTAATCAAAAACAAACATTTTGTCACACACTTTGCCTTGGATAATAACTTTTTTCTAAAAGAAAATGTGATTAAACGATTGATGGAGATTTTCAAGATTCAACATCCGTTTAATGAGTTTTTAAACGAAGCAGTACAATAAAATAAGAGTTATCTCAAATAGCTATCTTTTCACAAATAGTATAAATATCGGTTTTTATTGACTCTCTGCCTCCAATTTTCCATTCCCATTTCGGTTTCAGTAATTCGGAGAATAGCACGTTGCAAATTTCATCGGAAGAAAGCCCTTTAAGCTGTTTTCCATCGATTACGGCTTCTTCTTTTTCATCTTTAGCGATTTTCTTGTTGTAGTCAATATGATCGTTAGATGAAGCAAAACGAATACCGAGATATTCACGTTTATTGCTGTTTGGAACTGATCTCCACCAAACAAATATGCTGCGATCAGTTGTATTGGATATTTTCATCTGTTTATAATTTTAGAACAAGGAACTAAGACAATAAAGCCAAGGCTTTTGTGTTTGAAATATTCAACGCAGGAACTTTCGTTCTTAACTTCGGCCTTTCGTCAATACATCCCTTATGTGTACACATAATAAACCCATAAAGTCCGAATCAGTTCAAAGAGAAGTGTTAATTTTAGATGTAAAAGGTAAAAAGAAAAATGCAATTAACCGTAAACCGATTAATTGCATCTTTAATTGTTGTCTCACCAGGATTCGAACCTAGACTGACTGAACCAAAACCAGGAGTGCTACCATTACACCATGAGACAATCCTTAATATGCTTCGTGAAAAGCAGTGCAAAAGTATAACAATATTTATAAATAGCCAAATATTTGGCTTGTTTTTTTATCGCTGGAGTAATAAGAAAAGTTTCTCACTCACAAAAACACCATTCGGGCGCGACAGGCAATTCCTTTTTCCTGAGTAGTAATCTGAAAATAATAGTCGTTTTCGGATTTCATTTCTTGGTAAACTTCGCCCGTATCTCCAAAAGTTATCTCTTTCAGGAAATTTATTTCAAACCTTTTCAGTTTGTTGGTTAAATAAAAATCGAGTGAAAAGCAATCGGCGATCCATTGAATGTAAAACGGACTGCTCGCATGGCGATTTACATCAATATGGCTATATTTTACTTCGAATCGATTGGCAACATTACCTTTTACGTTTGCAATTCGCGTGGGAACACCAATAGGCGTAGTCTCCGACAAAATAAAATCGTTCAACAATGGCAGTGTATCCAGCAAAACGCCTTCTCGCGTTTGCATATTGATTACTGCCCACGAAGATGATGCATAAGCAATAAGCTTGTTTTCGCCATTCATAATCCGAAAATTACGGGTGGTAAACATTGCCCCCACGTCCTGAATCCACGTTTCGATAGTTATTTCCTCGTTTTCCAACGGTAATCTTTCTATATCCATCACAAAGCGCGAAAGCACCCACGTGTAATCGTCCGACTGCAATTTCAACAAACCGAAGCCATTATTATCGGCATCTTTTCCGGCAGTCTTTAAAATCAGGTGAAAGAGTGATGATAATGTAACTTTCTTCTGAAAATCGATATGCTGTGTTGAAATCTGATAGTGGTATTTTCGTTTTTTCTCCATACTATACGATAGTAATTCGATTGTAATTCGATTGTAATTCAATAGTGATTCAGTAGTAATTCGTTGTGGAGCAGAACAGTTTCCACAACACGACGAATATCGCGAACGCAGTGAGCAAATTACAATTGAATAACGCGAAGCGAATTACGATTATGATGCAATCAGCAAATAATAATTCTTCTTACCGCGTTGTGCCAGAATGTATTTATCGGCAATTAGAAAAGAACTGTCGATAATTGCTTCAAAATCTTCCAGTTTGTCTTTGTTTATCGACACACCACCTGCCTGAACAGTTTTACGCATTTCGCCCTTAGATGGAAAAACGGCTGCCGATTCCGTCAGTAAATCAACGGCTTTAATACCTTCAACAAGCGAATCTTTAGAGATGTTGAATTGTGGAACACCTTCGAAAACTTGCAAGAAAGTGGTTTCATCAATGGAACGCAATGTTTGAGATGTGGATTTTCCAAAAAGAATTTCCGATGCGCTCACTGCCATTTCGTAATCTTCACGACTGTGAACCATTATGGTTATTTCTTCGGCCAATCGTTTTTGCAACGGACGCAAATGCGGTGCGGCTTGTTGCTCTGCAACCAAAGAATCGATTTCGTCTTTCAACAACGATGTAAAAATCTTAATGTATTTTTCGGCATCGGCATCGCTAACATTTAGCCAGAATTGATAAAATTGGTAAGGCGATGTGTATCGGCTGTCTAACCACACGTTTCCAGTTTCGGTTTTTCCAAATTTTCCGCCATCGGCTTTGGTTATCAGCGGACAAACCAACGCGAAAGCTTCACCACCGGCAATTCGGCGGATAAGTTCGGTTCCGGTAGTAATGTTTCCCCATTGATCGCTTCCACCCATTTGCAAACGGCAGCCGTGTTCACGATAAAGATGTAGAAAGTCGTAACCTTGCAAAAGTTGATACGAAAATTCGGTAAACGACATTCCTTCGCTGGCTTCACCGCTTAGACGTTTTTTTACGGAATCTTTCGCCATCATATAGTTTACGGTAATGTGTTTGCCGATATCGCGGATGAAGGAAAGAAAAGAAAAATCTTTCATCCAATCGTAATTATTTACCAAAATAGCCCGATTGGGAATATCGCTTTCGAAATCGAGAAATTTTGCCAGCTGCTTTTTAATCGCTTCCTGGTTGTGGCGCAGTGTTTCTTCATCCAACAGATTTCTTTCTGCTGATTTCATAGACGGGTCGCCAATCATTCCTGTGGCACCACCAACAAGAGCAATAGGCGTGTGCCCGGCACGTTGTAAATGACGAAGCATCATCACGCCAACCAAATGTCCAATATGCAATGAATCGGCTGTTGGGTCAATTCCCAAATATCCCGATGTTTGCTCTTTCAGTAATTGTTCTTCCGTTCCGGGCATCACATCGTGAATCATGCCACGCCAACGAAGTTCTTCTACAAAGTTCATATAAATTCAATA
Source organism: Bacteroidia bacterium (assembly GCA_030538215.1). GTDB lineage: Bacteria > Bacteroidota > Bacteroidia > Bacteroidales > Dysgonomonadaceae > Petrimonas. Next base: position 58,072 of record JAUNUM010000003.1, on the reverse strand, counting down.
GTTATTCAATTGTAATTCGTTGTTTTGTTGATGATTTCCACGACGCGACCAATTACCATTGAATTACACGAAGTGAATAACGCGAAGCAAATATCTATCGAAAAAGTGAGTGCAAAGATACGTTTTTCTTCTCAGAAAATGACTCGATTATTTATTCTTCTTAATTAAAATGAGGAGCAACGTGATGACGTTGAGAATCTCTAAACGCCCCAATAGCATGTTGACAGATAAAAGATATTTCGCCGCATCGGGAAGACCGGAAAAGTTGGATAGCGAACTTATCTTTCCAAATCCCGGTCCAACATTTCCAATGGTGGTAATAGACGCCGTAAAAGCGGTCATACCATCGATATCCATGGCTGAAAGAAGCAGTGTTACCACAAAAAAGATAATAATATAAAGAATAATAAAAGCCATGGTTTGCAGTTCAAGTTCTTCGGTAACTATATTTCCATTCATCTTGGTTACGTAAATACCTTGCGGATGCTGGATAAGTTTAATTCGCCGTCTCAGCGATGCAAAAAAGAGATAGATACGGTCGAATTTTATGCCGCCACCTGTTGAGCCAACCATGGCACAGACTATGGTAAAATAAATAAGTATAATTTTCGAAAAGAGCGGCCAAACATCGGTGTCGAGTGTGGCGGATCCGGTAGTTGACGTGAGTGAAACCACTTGAAACGATGCGTGACGCAATCCTTCGCTCCAACTGTAGTTGCTCGATTTCATCAGGTTAAAGGTAATCAGCAAAATTCCCGCAATAATTACCAACGTGTAGGCCTGAATTACTTTCGACGTGAAAATATTGTTTTTATTTCCGATAAAAGTCAGAAATAGAAGTCCGAAGTGCAAGCTGCTTAAATACATGAAAATTGTGAGTGTAACTTCAATTCCCACATTATTGTAATGGGCGATACTCAGATTTTTAGTCGAAAAACCACCGGTTGCAATTGTTCCGAAAGAATGGCAAACAGCATCGAAAAACGACATTCCCAACGCCCACAAAAGTGTGATAAGAATTACGGTAAGGCTAATATAAACGATACTGATAATGTAGATAATTCGTCGTGCTCTCATACTGAAATTCATCAACGACAGTCCTGAAACTTCGCTGCGATAAATACTTGTGCGCACACCTTTTGAATCGGGAAGAATAAGCAGTACAAACAGAATTATTCCGATTCCGCCGATAAAATGGGTAGATGATCGCCAAAAAAGCAAACCATTTGTAAGTCCTTCTACATTTTGCAAAATAGTTGCTCCTGTTGTTGTGTAGCCCGAAACGCTTTCGAAAATAGCATTGGCAAGCGTAAATTCGCCGCCCCACATAAAATACGGAACAGCTCCCGCAAAACAGGTTAAAATCCACCCGAAAACACTTATTGCCATTCCCTCACGGAAATTGATCTCATCGATTTTTTCGACGAAAATTTGTGGAAAAAGTCCTAATATTGTACAGACTACGGCGCTATACAGAAGTGGTGTCAGTGAATTTTCGTGAAGAAAAAATGAGATTGCTGCAGAAATGTAGAGAAACAGCGCGTTAAATAACAACACGAATCCCAAATACTTTGCAATAGCTTTTGTTCTCATCTAAATCGTTATTTTACTTTAGACCTAATAATGAGGTTATTTATTTCGCTTTCCAATGTCTTAATTTCATCTTGTAAGTTGATTTTTGCATCAATTCTTCCTTTTTCGGGATAATATGATTTTACACCATCTATCAACCGATTAATTGGATTTATAAAATACTCGGATATAAAGAAATTGAGCAATAAAGCAAAAACAATAGCGGCTACAATGGACACGATACCGGGCATCATTGCTCTTTTTGCGTTTTCCTTCATTGTGTCTGTTTGTTTGTAAATTCCATCCTGATTCAGCTGCATTAACTCGTTGATGGTCTTCTTCGTTGCAAAGAACAATTGCTGATTTTGAAGGTATATTTCGTTTTTTTCTTCCAATGTGAATTTTTCACTGGTATCTGTGGTTTGCTTAACAGAAAAGTGAAACTTCTCGTATTCCTTTGTAACATTATCGATATATTTACCTTCGTCTTTTTCAGTAATGTTGTTTCGGGCAATTTTAATAGCGTTCTGTATGGCCGAATAGGCATAATCAATAGTTTGACTTCCCTGTTCCCTGTTTCCCATCAGATACATCAACAAACCGCTGTCTTCCCTTTCCAATGCGTCGAGCATATATTTGGTCTGCTCAATGGATTTGTAGTTGTTATCCATTACGTTTTTAATGGAAACTCCCACCTTGTTGAACTCAATTATCGACATGATTCCGGCAATTACCAGCATCAACACCAGCAACACAAAACTCGAAAATATTTTAGCTCTCAACGATTTAAGCATAATGATATTGCTTTGAAGTGAAAATGAAAATATGGCAGCAAATGTACGGGTTTTTATGATTTGTTTACAAGATATGGATTTATTTTTTACGGTGAAACAAAAAATGGAGTGCCAAACGCACTCCATTTTATAATTGTTCTTCGTAAAAGTACCTTCGGGGATTTAGGTGTTATTATCTCAATAAAGCCATAAAATCCTGATTGGTTCTGTATTTTGCAAATTCCAAATCATTTAAAGCTCTGGTCCCCATCGCTTTGTTCATGGTTATTGCAGAACGTAAGTTTGTCATTACACTGTTGAAATTATTAGTTCTCGATCCCACAATTGCCATCAGATAATAGGTCAATGCATCGGGATTTTGGATAGCTTTCAACGTCAGGTCTGCGGCATTGTAGTTTCTGGTCATGATTTGTGCCAGTGCAGCGTTGTTCGATTTTGTATCGCCGAAAGCATCAACAGCCTGGTTGTAATCGCCTTCCATCAAATAAAGCAATCCCATAGCTGCATTAAGATTATTTGCACTTGATGCTCTACCTAATAATTCTTTTGCCGTTTGCGTATTACCATTCATCATGGAGAACAGCGCTTTGTTTACATTTACTTCCGGCGCATTGGGCGAAACCAAAGCCGCACGATCCAATGCCTGTTTAGCATTGTTGTACTCGCCACGCTGATAATAGGTGGTTGTCATATTATTCCATCCCCTGTAATCTTGCGGGAAATTTACGGTAACATACTGATAAATTTTTTCTTTATCTGTTTCGTTATCGGTAAGTGTAGAAGCATAAAGCAATTCTTCTATCGAAAGTTTCTTAGGATCGGTACGCCAAAACTCCATAATTTCTTCATCCGATTTTCCAATAATTTCAATATTCGCTGTAATGCGTGAACGGCGCAATTGCGGTAAAATAGTGGATGCTAAATCGTTGTAAACAAATGAGATGTTTTTGATTTCACGCTCACGTGTTTCAGCATCGGGATACATAGATAAAACTCTTAAAACAAGCTCTTTATCTTGTAAATTCGATGCTTCGAGCAACTGACGAAAACCTTCCCAGTCTTGTGCCGTGTAGCGTGCGTTTACATCAGCGTCTATTTTTCTTTTTTCCAGTTCACTTTTTAAATATTGTGTAGTGCTTTTTTCGCGTTCGGCTGCCAGTTTTTCATTGAGCGAAAGTCCACCGTCGGGTGAGGCATAAGCCGAAACTTCGATATCTACATTTTGACGCGGATCGTTAAAGGCATCTTGCACACGTTGTTGCCACGAACGCATATTCCGCGAACCGGTTTCGGTTGAACGAATATTTGCCTGTTGAATTACAAAATGTATATTAGCATCCTGCGTTTGTTTAATGATTCGTTGAAAACCGTCATCGGCAACAGATGGAGCTGTTGTTTGAGCGCTTGCCAATGCGGATGTGGTAATAATACCGTCGGCAACTTTCACTTCGGGAAGTTTTACCGATTTATTTTTAATTTTCGCATCAAAACGCAAAAGGAGCTCTGAGGTTAACATATCCGATTGATACGGAAAATTGAAATTCATATTGAAGTTTCCACCACGCGTATAAGGAATTTCGATGGCGTTGCCCGAAACGTTTTCCCCTTGATACGTTTGAGCCGATCCGTAGGATTCTTTTGAGCCGGCATATTTCAATACCGGAGTAATTCTTACAGTTGCGTTTTTGTTGAACCATTTTTCGGGGAAAGTTCCGTTAACGATTACAGGCACACTATTTCCAACAGTTTCTAATGGAGATGGCGTGGCATTGAAGTTAGATTGCGAAAGAGGTTTCAAACTACTACACGCCGTAACAAAAAGGGCAACTACAGCAATAATTGCATAAAACAATTTTTTTTTCATCGTGATATATAATTATGATTGATTTTTAAAAATGAGACACTAGAATCTATAAATTTCATACAAAACTACTTTTTTTTTACGATAACAGAAAATATGCTATTTACATTTAGATTTTTTTTACATAAACCCCAGTTTTTTCAGTACTTCGGAAACCAATGTATCCGCTGCACTTATTTTATATGCTCCGTATTCCCGACGTAACGGATAATTGGAGCGAAACCAATAAAATTTTTCGGGATTTTCTTTTAAGTTTTTCGTCTCAACCATTGGATTATAGGTTTGCCAAACAGCATAAGCTAATTGTTTTTCAACAGGTATTTCACGTAAATCTATAACCGGATATAGTGGCGGCGGCAGTTCTTGAAACTTAGGAGTAACGTTGAATTGAAAAAAGTCTTTTAAGTTTTCGATACTCATTTTGCTGGCCGTCCATTTGCCGTCGGCAGAATATCCGGCAATGTGCGGTGTAGCAATGTCAACCATTTGCAGTAATTCGGTATCGATATTCGGTTCGTTTTCCCAGCAGTCAACAACTGTACCGGAAATCTTTTCACTCCGAATGGCTTTTTTCAACGCCCGATTATCCACCACACTCCCACGGCATGAATTAATAATGAATGGTTTTTTACCCAATGTATCAAAAAAATAATTGTCTGCTAAATGATAGGTTTTGTGTTTTCCGGTTTTAGTTAATGGAACGTGAAAAGTGACAATATCTGATTCTCGTTTTATTGTTTCTAAATCTACAAATCGATGCTGTAAAGACGAAATGTGCCCCGTCTTATTTGTAAAAGACAATGCATGCATCGTCTCTACAAGCGGAGGGTCATTTAATAGCACACGCACTCCTAACTTCCTGCAAGCCACTTCCACTTTACTACCTACATTTCCCACACCCACAATTCCGATAGTTTTTTCTTTTAAATCAAAATTGTATTTATCTTCCAAATACAACAGCGAAGCTGTAACATATTGTTCCACAGAATTGGCATTACAACCGGGTGCGGTACGCCAAGCAATGTTGTGTGAATCACAATACTCAGTATCGATATGATCGTAACCAATAGTAGCTGAGCAAATAAGCTTTACGCTGCTTCCTGAAAGAATTTCTTCGTCAAAATGTGTTACTGTTCGTACTATCAGCGCATCTTTCTCTTTAATGGTCTCTTTCTTGAATTGATTTCCGGGCAAATATTCTACTTTACCAAATTGCTCGGCTACGCCTTTTAGATATGGGATATGTGTGTCGGCAAGGATTTTCATGTTTGTCTAATTATCTATTGATGCTTATTTTGAACTTCTAGTAATATTTATTACCTTTTCAATACATTTTTCTCTAAATTATTATTTATTTGATGCTTACAAAACCGGAAGCAATTGTTTCGTAAGAAAATATCCTCCGAAAAACAGCCAAACAAATAATCCAAAGGCTAATAAAAAGGGGTTCACACCGACTTTTTTGAATTTATCGAAACTGGTTTCAGTTCCCAGTGCGGTCATTGCCATGGTAAGGGCAAAATCGGTGAGAGTATTGACACTTGACGTAACAGCTTGCGGTAGCAATTGAAAAGAATTGAATCCAATAACGGCAAGAAATCCGAATGCGAACCACGGAATAACTATTTTGGACTTTCCACCGGATACGCTTTTGTTTCGGTTTACAAAAAGGCTCAAAATGAGCAGAAAAGGGACTAACAATATAACACGTGTCATTTTTACGATGACGGAAGTGTTGGCAATAACACTATCGTTCATGGCATTGCCCGCACCTACAACATGCGCTACTTCGTGCAATGTTGAACCGGTATAAACTCCCATTTCCTGCGGATTCATTCCGAGGACGCCTGCTCTGTAAAGTGCGGGATAGAGAAACATGGAAATAGTTCCGAAAATTACTACCGTGGTAACTGCTACCGCTGTTTGGTGTGGCTTGGGATCTTTCAGCACCGACTCCGTTCCCAACACTGCTGCCGCACCACAGATGGCACTTCCCGAGGAAGTGAGAATGGCGAGGTTGGAGTCTATTTTCAACAACTTTCCAAGCAACAATCCCAACAGAATAACAGAAAAAACAATGATAATATCGATTACAATAGCCGCTGTACCAACGGCTATCACATGCTGAAAAGTTAGTCGGAAACCATAAAAAATAATGGCTGTCCGAAGCAAGGTTTTGCTACAAAACAAAATACCGGGCGCCCATGTAGCAGGCAAGTGCATACGTAGCGTATTGGCATACAACATTCCCAGTAAAATACCGATAATCAACGGGCTCAGTGATAGATTTTTCACAACGGGTAATCCGGCTATGTAAAACGCAGAAAACGAGAAAAGCGCCATCAGCATTATCCCGTTTAATTTATTGGCTTTTGCAATATTCATTTTTTCAATAGAAGTCTGATGTTCAAATTTTAAGGACTGTTAGTTTTTTACTTATAACAAGTAAACTTTTAGCAAACTCAACAATTTATCACACATCTTTTTCGTTACTCACTAAATTGCAGCAAGTGCTCTACCACTTCCTCATTCTTATCATATAATCCCAAATTTAAATTCATCAAATCACCACGATTGGACATTTGCTGAATAATTGGAAAAATAGGACGTTCGTTTGTCCAAAAGTTTTTATTCAAGAAAATCATCGGACTGGCATAGCCATACGATTCGTAATGGTTTTGTGCCAAATCCTGAAATACTTCCTGAAAAGTACCGGCGCTTCCGGGTGTGAAAATCACACCACCTTTAGCGATAGCGAGTAACCCCTCTTCGCGAACACTATTTTCAAAATATTTGGCAATTTTCGTGGCAAACGGCGTGGGAAGTTCGTGACCGTAGTGCCAAGTTGGTATTCCCAAACTATCGAATTTCGGTTCAGGAAACTGCTCCATTACTTCAAACGCCGATGGCAACCATTTCTCATCGGAGTAGTTCGGAGCAACACTCAAAGTAGCAATAGCTTGCTGTAATTCAATATCACTTTTTCCCGCCATCCAGGCTCCAACATGCGTGGCTTCCATAGCTCCCGGTCCACCGCCGGAAAGCATAAGATAGCCTTTTTCCGTAAGTAACTTCGATAACGAAACTATTTGAAAATACATATTATCGGTACGTTTAAGCTTGTGTCCGCCCATTATCGCTACAAGCTTTCGCTCATCAAAACCGGCAATGTATTCGTGTAGCGAATCGGTAATGGAATGGTCGTGCAATCGCTGTGCGAGCGTATCTTTAATCGATAAATTTTCTTGAGTTTTTTTGTAATAATCATAAACAACTTTATCAAGTGTTTTGAAGTACGTTTCTGGTTTATGCCGATTAAAATTGTTGTAAAGTATCTCTTTGCTATACAGTTGGCTTGGATAAGTATTGAAAGGAACATCCAAAACCGGAAAAATAAAATTTTCGGGTAAAAGGTGGTGTTGCAGGTTCTCAGACATCGTACAACCCAAGAATAAACATTTAGAAAATGTTATGTTGAGCATCAACGATTCAATACCGGTCAAATCGAGCGATTGAACAGCAATTTCTTCTACGTGAGAAGCGGTTAGAAAACTTTTCAGTTTAATTATTGATTCGAATTGTTGCATAATTTAAATGACCCCCACATCCCTTAAAAGGACTTTTGCGGGCTGTAATTTATTGTTGTTATTTTATTTGGGTGTAAAGGATGAAAATATTCGTCCCTACATATTCATTTGTATTAATATTTTGGGAATTGCCTTACCAATTCACTTCACCAAGTCCCTGCAGGGGATTTAGGGGTAAGCAACGCCTTTTTCGCCCAAATTGTTTGTGCAATTCCGCGGATAGACAAGTATAAAATAAACGCAAGCCACAAACCATTATTTCCCATAGAAGGCGTAGTGATATAATAACAAGCAAAGAAAATAACAGCAGAGAATATCATCGCGTTTCGCATCTCTTTAGAGGCGGTTGCTCCAATAAAAACTCCATCCCAAAGAAATGCGGCAAAGCCTGTTATAGGAATAAGTATTGTCCAAAAAAGAAACGATTTGGTGGTTTCAATTACAGCTATGTCATTCGTTAGAATTTGTAATATTTGGTTGGGAAAAAATAAGTAAATAGCCACCGAAACAGCACTTACAATAAAGCCCCAGAAAAATAATCTTTTTAGCATTTGCACAAGCATAGCTTTGTTATTTGCACCAACATATCTTCCCGTTAATGCCTCGCCGGCATAAGCAAATCCGTCCATAAAATAAGAAAACAGCATAAAAAACTGCATTAGCAACGCATTGGCAGCTAAAATCATATCGCCCATTCCCGATGACACAAAAGTAAAAAATGTAGTCACCAAAGTCAACAAAAATGTCCGTACAAATACATCTCCATTAACTTTGAAAAAAGAACGAATAGCAGTTGTATCAAAGATAGAAGATTTAACAATATATTTTTTCAATCTACCGTAAAACCTGTGCCACATCAGAATGCAGATAATAAATGTTATTACTTGCGAAAGCATCGTTCCAAGTGCAATTCCTGCCACTTTCATACCAAATCCGAAGACAAACAAAAAACTTAAAGCAATATTCAATAAGTTGTTGAGAATAGCAATAATCATTGGTGTTTTAGCATTTTGCATCCCGATAAAGAATCCTTTAAACGCATACGTACCCAACACGGCGGGCGCGCTCCAGATGCAGATACGAAAATAAGTTTCAACTGCATTTTTACTTTCAGTACCGGATTTTATCAGACTTAGGGCAAACTTTCCAATCGGAAATTGCAGCAACACAATTAGCAAACCAATTCCTAAACCGACTATTAACGAACGAATTAACACATTCATTGCTTCGGTAAAATTACGTGCGCCATAAGCCTGAGCAACAAATCCACTCGAACTCATTCGGATAAATCCAAAATTCCAGTAAATCATATTGAAAATATTGGCTCCCAGCGCTATGGCGCCAATATAAATTGCCGATCCCAAATGCCCGGCAATGGCAATATCTATCATGCCAAGCAGTGGAACGGTAATATTTGTAATGATGTTGGGAACGGCAAGTCTGAAAATTTTCTTATCCATGCTGCAAAAATAATCAAAACAGTTTACAAATAGGTTAAATAGAGAACGTACATTTACTGTTTTATGTATTTCTATGATATATTTCTTTTATCGCCTTACAAGTTTTCATAGAAATTACAAATAAAGAAAAAAGGTGTTTTTATCCGTCAGCTCAATTATCAATCAAGCGGTTTCAGATAAAACAACAGAAGGTTTATGCCATATTCTAGAATAAGAAACGATAAAAAAATAAAAACACCTCAATTATTTAATAATAGCATCCTTTTTTTATATCTTTGCGGAATTATTTGGAAAACCTAATAACGTATGTGATTAGCACTTATCGTAATCAATAACAGAATAAAAAAATATGGACAAAATTCAGGAACTGACCTCTAAACTTTACTCCGAAGGGGTGGAAAAAGGAAAAGAAGAAGCAGACAGAATCATTACCGAGGCAAAGGCATCAAGTAATCAAATGGTGCAAGATGCAAAAAAAGAAGCACAGCAAATAATAGTATCGGCACAAAAAGAAGTTGACGAGTTAAGGAGCAATACCGAATCGGAACTGAAACTTTTTGCAGCACAAGCTCGCGAAGCCCTAAAGAGCGAAATTACAAATCTAGTTACCAGCAAGTTATCTACCACCAACGTGAAAGCTGTAACAGAAGACAAGTCTTTCATGCAAAAATTAATTGTGGATTTGGTGCAAAACTGGTCGAAAGGGGAAAATCTGAACATTGGTGTTGATAATTCTGAAGATCTAAAGAATTTCATTGCCGGAAATGCCAAAGGCTTGTTAGACAAAGGACTAAAAATTGAGTCGGTAAACGGATTGAAAGCCGGATTTACTCTATCGCCCGAAGATGGTTCCTATCGAGTGAAATTTGGCGAAGAAGAGTTTATTGAATATTTTAAAGAGTTTCTTCGTCCCCAAATACAAAAATTACTCTTTTAAATGATAATTCAATAGTAGTTTGCTTACTATGTTTGTGTAATTCGCTGTGACACTGAACATTTCATCGAGTCAACCGAATTACTACAAAATCTCAACCGAATATCTATCGAATTACAAACTCACAAAGATATATGCTTTTTAAACACCAGTATTACTGCTTCATAGCAGGGTTGCCCGATTTTTCTTTTGATAGCATGAAACTTCCTTTTTCGATGGAAGAATTTAAGCAAATGCTTGACGAGGAATTGAAAGCCGACGACAAAAGATTGCTGAACAAGTACTTTCTGAAATACGACAACGACAATCTTCTTAATCTCCTGAAAAACAAGGAATATACACCAAACTCTTTGGGAAGTATTTCTCGCGAAGAAATGCAGGAAATGCTCGAGAGAATTGAAGAAAACCTTCCGGTTAAGAACAAAAAAATTCCTGCTTTTTATGAAAAGTTCATTAAAACATGGTTGAGCGAAGAAGCTCAGAGCGAAAACCAATCGTGGGAAGACCTCATGTCTTCTTTGTATATGGACTACGGCTTGGGAGTAAAAAACACGCTCATAGCTCGCTGGTTTGAGCTCAATCTCAACATCGGAAACTTATTGTCGGCAATCTATGCCAAAAAATACGGAATGGATGTAACGCAAGTAGTTGTGGGTAACAATCGGGTGGCGCAACTCATTCGCGAAAATACAAATGCCCGCGATTTCGGACTAAGCCAAGAATTAGGATATTTTGACACTATTCAACGACTATCGGAAGACACAGATGTGTTTGAACGTGAACGAAAAATAGATAAGTTTCGTTGGGATTGGTTAGAAGAAAACACCATTTTCGATTATTTTAATATCGAATACATATTTGCTTATTTATGCAAGTTTCAAATTCTGGAGCGTTGGGCAAACCTAAATGCCGAAGAAGGCGAACGTATCTTCCGCGAATTGATTACCAATCTAAAAGGCGATGTAAAAATGCCGGAAGAATAAAAATATAATAACTCAATTGATATTTTAGTTGTCGTTGAAATATTTTAGCCAACACAACAAAGCCAAATATTCATTGATTGACACAAAGTAAATAACAAAAAAATATATATGACAAAAGGAATTGTAAAAGGAGTTATTTCCAACCTCGTTATAGTAGAAGTGGATGGCCCCGTTGCCCAGAATGAAATAGCCTACATCACTCTGGACGAAACAAAATTGATGTCGGAAGTCATAAAGGTTATCGGCAAAAACGTGTATGTACAAGTTTTTGAAAGTACCCGCGGACTGAAGGTAGGCGCAGGAGTAGAATTTCAGGGACACATGCTCGAAGTGGTTTTAGGTCCGGGACTTCTTGAAAGAAACTTAGACGGGTTGGAAAACGACCTTGACAAAATGGATGGTATCTTTTTAAAAAGAGGTCAGTACACATTTCCACTCAACGAAGAAAAACTTTGGAACTTTAAGCCCATAGCACAAGTTGGTGACAAGGTTTCCGGAGCAACATGGCTGGGCGAAGTGGATGAGAACTTTCAACCTCACAAAATCATGGTGCCATTTATTATGACAGAAGAATATACTGTAAAAAGTATCGCACCCGAGGGAGAATACAACATCTATCACACCATTGCCGTAGTGGAAGATAAAAACGGCACAGAGCACAAACTGAATATGATTCAGAAATGGCCTGTGAAAGTGCCGCTTACATTATATAAAGACAAACCAAGACCTTTTAAATTACTGGAAACCGGTGTGCGAACTATCGACACGTTGAATCCGATTGTGGAAGGCGGTACCGGATTTATTCCCGGCGCTTTCGGAACCGGAAAAACAGTATTGCAACACGCTATATCCAAACAGGCTGAAGCCGATATCGTGATAATTGCCGCCTGTGGCGAACGTGCCAATGAAGTAGTAGAAATTTTCACCGAATTTCCAGAACTTGAAGATCCACACACCGGACGAAAGTTGATGGAACGAACCATTATCGTAGCCAACACTTCCAATATGCCGGTTGCAGCGCGCGAAGCATCGGTTTACACGGCAATGACCATTGGAGAATATTATCGTTCTATGGGATTGAAAGTGTTATTGATGGCCGACTCCACATCACGCTGGGCACAAGCATTACGTGAGATGAGTAACCGTCTGGAAGAACTTCCCGGTCCCGATGCTTTCCCCATGGACTTGTCGGCAATTATCTCCAACTTCTACGGACGCGCCGGACACGTAACTCTAAACAACGGACAGGAAGGCTCCATCACCTTTATCGGAACCGTATCGCCGGCCGGCGGTAATCTCAAGGAACCCGTTACCGAAAATACAAAAAAAGTGGCACGCTGTTTCTATGCACTTGAACAAGACCGTGCCGACAGAAAACGTTATCCGGCTATTAATCCCATCGATTCTTATTCTAAATACATAGAATATCCCGAGTTTGAACAATATATTTCAAAAGAAATATCCGATGACTGGACCTCGAAAGTAAGCGATATCAAAACACGCTTGTTGAGAGGAAAAGAAATTGCCGAGCAAATTAATATTTTGGGAGACGACGGAGTGCCCGTGGAATACCACGTTACGTTTTGGAAATCGGAACTTATCGACTTCGTTATTTTACAACAAGATGCTTTCGATGATATCGATTCGGTAACACCCATCGAACGCCAAAAATATATTCTGGATATGGTGGTGGATATGTGCCGCACCGATTTTGAGTTTGATAACTTCAACAAAGTGGCAGAGTATTTCAAGCAACTGATAAACGTGTGCCGACAAATGAATTATGCGGAATTTAAATCCGATAAATTCAACGATTATCGCAAGCAGTTAGATGAACTACTCAAAAATAAACAGGAAAAATAAGTAAATAGATATGGCTAAAGCATTTCAAAAAATATACACAAAAATTACCCAGATAACCAAGGCAACGTGTTCGGTAAAAGCTACCGATGTGGGTTACGATGAATTGGCAACAGTTGACGGACGATTGGCGCAGGTGGTAAAAATCATCAACGATGAAGTTACCCTGCAAATTTTTGAAGGAACAGAAGGTATTCCCACCAACGCAGAAGTGATTTTCCTCGGAAAAGCGCCGTCGCTAAAAGTAAGCGACCAACTTTCCGGACGTTTTTTTAACGCCTACGGCGATCCGATTGACGGCGGTCCTATCCCCGAAGGAGAAGAACGCCAGATTGGCGGTCCCTCGGTAAATCCGGTTCGCAGGAAACAACCTTCGGAACTGATTGCAACGGGCATATCGGGTATCGACTTGAACAATACGCTTGTGTCGGGACAAAAAATTCCGTTCTTTGCCGACCCCGACCAACCTTTCAACCAAGTGATGGCAACTGTTGCACTTCGTGCCAAAGCCGATAAAATTATCCTTGGCGGTATGGGAATGACCAACGACGATTACCTATACTACAAAAACGTGTTTAGTAATGCCGGAGCGCTCGACCGCATTATAAGCTTTATGAACACTACCGAAAATCCGGCTGTGGAGCGTTTGCTCGTACCCGATATGGCACTTACCGCAGCCGAATATTTTGCCGTGGATAAAAACGAACAAGTATTGGTTCTTTTATCGGATATGACCTCGTATGCCGATGCATTATCTATCGTATCCAACCGCATGGACCAGATTCCGTCGAAAGACTCCATGCCCGGCTCACTATATTCCGATTTGGCAAAGATTTACGAAAAAGCAGCCCAGTTCCCCAATGGCGGCTCCATCACCATTATTGCCGTAACCACGCTTTCGGGAGGCGATATCACGCATGCCGTTCCCGATAACACGGGTTATATTACGGAAGGGCAATTGTTTCTTCGCCAGGATAGCTCTGTGGGTAAAGTTATCGTTGACCCATTCCGTTCGCTTTCACGTCTAAAACAGTTGGTACAAGGTAAAAAAACACGCGAAGACCACCCGCAAGTGATGAATGCTGCCGTACGTCTATACGCCGATGCCGCCAATGCCAAAACAAAGCTTGAAAACGGTTTCGACCTCACCGATTACGACCAGCGAGCGTTATCGTTTGCCAAGGATTATTCGGAATACCTTCTCGCTATCGACGTGAATTTGGATACCGAGGAAATGCTCGACACGACATGGGTGTTGTTGTCCAAACACTTCAAACCCGAAGAAGTAAATATGAAGCGAGAAACGGTGGATAAGTACTGGAAAAATTAGAGTTTACAGTTTGGTTAATCTCCAACCGGAAAAAATAATCCGGAAAAATTTCCGAAAGGATATATTTTCGAGTTAATCGGTAGCGAGAAAAACGAGGTTGTGGAAAAAGGCGGAGATATAATTTCAGAAATATTAGAACAGGATTTAATAACAACCGATACGGAAACCAGTATTGAATTAAACTTTGCAGTACTGAAACTAAAACATACCGTAAAAAGAAAAGAAGGAAAAGACAAGAAACAGTAAAACATTGTTTACTGAATAAAAATATGGCTATAAAATTTCAATACAATAAAACGTCACGCCAACAGTTGGAGAAACAACTGAAAATTCGTGAACGCGCGCTTCCCACACTGCAAAGCAAGGAAACCGCATTGCGGATGGAAGTGAAGCGGGCAAAAAATGAAATAGACGAGCTGGAAAAAGAACTGGAAAACCAGATTCAATCGTACGATAAAATGATGGGAATGTGGCTTGAATTTGACGCAAGTCTTCTTCGGGTAAAAGATGTTCATTTTTCGAAAAAGAAAATAGCCGGTGTATTAATTCCTATACTCGACAGTGTAGATTTCGAAACAAAACCGTTTAGTATTTTCAACCGTCCAAAATGGTATTTAGACGGGGTGAGAACATTGGAACGCCTTGCTGAAATAGGAATTCGCCGCGAATTTCACGAACTAAGAGTTCAGCGATTGGATTACGCCAGAAGAAAAACCACGCAGAAAGTGAATCTCTTTGAAAAAGTACAGATTCCCGGCTATCAAGATGCTATTTTAAAAATAAAACGTTATCTGGAAGATGAGGAAAATCTATCCAAATCGTCACAAAAGATAATGCGGGCTTTACAAGAAAAAAAGAAAGAAGAGGAGGAAAGTATATGGTAGCAAAAATGAAAAAGATAACGTTTCTTGCTTATCATAAAGACTACGATCTGTTCTTGCACGATTTGCGCGAGTTAGGACTGATTCATGTTGCCGAAACACAAAAAACGGTAGAAAGCAATGAACAGCTTCATGAGTTTTTAACTCGGACAAAGCAGCTATCTGAGGCAAAAAAGATACTGACAAAGCAAATGGAGAAGAAATCGGAAAAGATAACGAATGAAGCCGATATTGACTTAGGCAAAGATATTCCGGATCAGATAGAAAAAATAGAGAACGAAAAAGCACTACTCAATCAGCAATTGCAGGTGAGTTTGAAAGAGCGCGAAGCATTGTTACCGTGGGGTAACTTTGAGCCCAACGATATCCATCGACTCAAAGAAGCGGGATACGAATTAGGTTTCTTTATCGTACCCGATAATCAATACAACCCCGAGTGGGAACGCTTGCACGATGCGATAGTGGTAAGGAAAGAAACCTCTAAAACCTACTTCGTAACCGTTACTCGCAACCCGAATATCGCCGATGAGTTGAACCACGAAGCCGTGAAATTGCCCGAAATATCACTCTCAGCATTAAACGAACTTATTGAATCGCTACGCGAAAAAATTAACGTTCAAAACAATAAATTAAAGTTACTTGCCGCAGATATACCTTCGGTAAATGCCGCAATAAAAGATTTCGAACAACAAATTACTTTTACCAAAGTTCGTCAAAGCAGCACCGCTTTAGCCGATGACAAAGTTCTGTTGTTACAAGGCTGGGCACTGCTTGAAGATGAAGAGAAAATTTCGAATTACTTGCAATCGAAAGCGGCTTATTTTCATATTTCGGATCCGTTACCCGAAGACGATGTACCTATTAAGTTTAAAAACAACAAGTTTGCACGTCTCTTCGAGCCTATTGCCGAAATGTATATGCTGCCCAAATACAACGAAATAGACCTGACACCCTACTTTGCTCCTTTTTATATGATATTCTTCGGATTATCGTTGGGCGATATAGGATACGGTCTTTTCCTGTTGTTAGTAGGAGCTGTTGCGAAAATACTACTCAAAGCCAAATTAAATTCCACGGCAAGAGCCGTCATTTCATTGGTTCAAGTCTTGGGAGCATCTACTATGGTATGTGGATTACTGACAGGTGGTTTTTTCGGATTCAGCCTCTACGATATCGACGTACCTTTTATACAAGCGATAAAAAACAAGGTTTTCTTCAATAACAACCAAATGTTTACGCTTTCTCTCGCGCTGGGAGTTATTCAAATTCTATTTGGTATGGGAATGAAAGCAGCCAACCGCGCCAAACAGCATGGATTTAAATATGCTTTATCAACTATCGCATGGATAATTTTTTTGGTAAGTATCTGTATAGCCGCCTTGTTACCTAAGGCTATGCCTATGTTTGGCACCCTTCATCTGATAATTGCTATTCCCGCGTTGATTCTGATTTTCTTCTATAACGCACCCGACAAGAATCCATTTATGAATTTCGGCTTGGGATTATGGGAAACATACGGAACCGCCACAGGATTATTAGGTGATGTTTTGTCCTACGTACGCTTATTCGCTTTGGGATTATCGGGAGGAATTTTAGCCAGTGTATTTAACAGCCTGGCAGACGGAATGAGCCCCGATAGCGCAATTGGGAAACCGATTGTTTATATTTTAATATTCTTGATAGGTCATGCCATTAATATTTTTATGAATGTTTTGGGCGCTATCGTCCACCCTATCCGCCTTACATTTGTGGAGTTTTACAAAAATTCGGAATTTGAAGGTGGTGGCAAGAAATTTAATCCTTTTAGAAAATAAAAAAACAATTTATTAATAACATTACAATTAAAACAATTTATGGAAACTAATTTACTTATTGCCTATTTAGGCGTTGCTCTTATGCTAATTCTAACAGGTGTTGGAAGCGCCTATGGAGTTACAATCGTGGGAAATGCAGCCATTGGCGCTGCAAAAAAAGTGGATGGAAAATTTGGTAACTTCCTGGTGTTAACAGCTCTTCCTGCTACACAAGGATTGTACGGATTTGCCGGTTACTATATGCTCCAAAGCATTTTTAATATTCTTACGCCCGAAATCACACTTTTTCAAGCCATTGCTGCATGTGCAGCCGGTATTACATTAGGTGTAGTAGGCTGGCTTTCATGTATTCGCCAAGCGCAAGTTTGTGCAAACGGTATTGTATCCATCGGTCAAGGACACGATGCTTTTACCAATACACTTATCCTTGCCGTATTCCCCGAGCTTTATGCTATTGTAGCTTTGGCAGTAGTTTTCCTTGTGGGAAGCGCAATTGCATAAAAAAGACTATTTTTATTCTCAAAAAAGACTATTCTTGTAATAAAGATAGTCTTTTTTTGTTATCCAATTAATCTAATTGATAAAAGCAGAGTCTGAGTAGAAAATCAACAACCCAAACAGATGAAAAAGTTGTCGTTATCTCTATTATTAATTCTTTCCACATTTTTTACAGCTAATGCCCAGTCGTATGCTCTGCAATTGACAAATAGCGATTTAAACTGCTACTTGGATATATTTAGCCATGGAAAATACCTGATAAAATTGAGCTACAAAAATGCTCCCGACCTGATGATGTCTCAGGTTTTATCTTTTGGAAAATATGAAATTAAAAATAACGGTGATTACAAATTAACGGATAGTACAAACGATTATGTAATAACTTTAGAACCTGTATCGGACAATAAAGTATTTATGGTAAAAGATGGATTCGGATGGATGCAAATGAACTATTTTGTAAGAAATTCTCAAAAACCGTCTTCACCACTATCTGTTTTAGACAATTTTTTATCGCATCAAGATCTGCTTAAATACAGAGAAAAAATAAC
The DNA here is from genome assembly GCA_030538215.1 of Bacteroidia bacterium. Taxonomy (GTDB): domain Bacteria; phylum Bacteroidota; class Bacteroidia; order Bacteroidales; family Dysgonomonadaceae; genus Petrimonas. The sequence continues at coordinate 39,950 of JAUNUM010000003.1, read as the reverse complement.
AAACGATAAAAACAACTTCAAAAAAGGCTTTTATCAATCTGATTTCAACCCAAACTTCACCTTTAATGCAAATGAAAACGGAACTTATTCAATTAAGTTTTATTCGTTGGAGCTTTCCAATGGGAGATGGAAAAAAGAGAATAATTTTCTGAAATTGAAAGATAATAACTTAACGTCCGACTTTTTTATGATGGTAGATTCGGATAGTAAATTGAAAAGCGTGTTGATACCGGGAGATTTCTTGATGAGTAGGTTTTCAAAAGTAAGATAATCAAGTATTAAGTTCATTGAATAATTTAATGAATATTTTAATCTGATAAGCTTGCGGCGACTGTGTCCGATTTTTGACGGATCGTGTCCGACTTTTGACGGATTAGCGCTTCGCACGTGAGAGCTACGCTGATACGCGGAAAGTATTTCAATGTATTCAACGTCACGACTCTATCACGAACGAAGTGAGTCTATCCATTCAGTTTTACAAACTGAATCTATCGCGTAAGCGCTATCAATGGGAAATGTTCTAATAATTTTTATCATTTACTTAGCATCATACTTGTCGGAGTAATTCAATCTGTCAATTCCAATATCATTGAACGATTTAGGATCTTCAATCGGTTCAATGTGAGTGGTAACAGTCACTATATCATCGAACATGGTTTCGATATGTTGCTCAATTTCTTCGGCATAGTCGTGCCCTTCTTTCACCGTCCATTTTCCGGGAACCAACAAGTGAAACGAAATAAATTTTCGGTGTCCGGCCTGTCGTGTAAGTAACGAGTGATAATCGATATTTTTTTCTTTTAGAGAATCAAAATAGTCTGTAATCTGTTTAATTTCTTCTTGGGGAATGGCAGCATCCATCAATCCACTTGCCGATCGGCTGATTAGTTTATATCCCGCGTAAACAATATTTAGGGCTACAATAATTGCAATTATCGGGTCAAGAACCGAAAGTCCTGTAAATTTAACCACTAAAATACCCGCGATAACTCCCACAGAAGTCCAAACATCGGTCATCAGATGTTTTCCGTCTGCTTCAAGCACTATGGATTTGTGCTTTTTCCCATTTTGGATTAAAGTGAGCCCAACAAATAGATTTACCAACGTGGCGCCAAACGAAAACAATGCTCCAATACCAAGATTTTCTAACGGTTGCGGATTAATAATTCGCGGAATTGATGTGTAAATAATGCTAAAAGCAGCAATTAGAATAAGAGCTCCTTCAATGGCGCTCGAAAAATATTCGGCTTTTCCGTGGCCGTATTCATGCCCTTTATCGGCAGGTTTTTCAGAAATATGCAGTAGAATTAGCGCAACAATAGCCGCAAAAAGATTCACAAAAGACTCCAATGCATCGGAGAAAAATCCCATAGAGCCGGTTTTGAAATAAGCAATAAACTTCAAACCGATGGTTACCACCGCTGCCGCGATAGATAAGTAGATGAATTTTTTTAGTGATCGGGGCTTCATTTATTTTTAACAAAAGTAGTGCAAAGTTAATCAATTTCGGCGTTTGTTTAATCTTCAATAAAGAAAAAACAGAGGGAAGTAGAACTATTTCGTTAAACTAAATGAGCAAAGCTAAACTTGTTTAAGGCTTTGCCATAGCGAGAAATAGTCTAATTTTAATGAACGTAAGTACTTAAGCACAAAGCAGTTTGTAGTATTCATAAATAAATCGATACGATTTATTTTTTCATTCTCTTTCTGAAACCATTAAGAAATTAAGAAAGTTAAGTCTTATCTTTTTTAGTCTTAACTTCTTAATGGTTTATATTATTAAGTGCAAAAATTTGTTTTTGCTTATAGCACTTCTGATAATAATATAAACTAAATTCTGACCACTACTTATTATCCGAAATAAAAAAACTCCCTGCACTAATTTCTAAATTCAGGCAGGGAGTTTTCTTTAATCTTAATTTTTTAAACTGTTTGGTCATCCACTTCGGCATCGGGAGCGTTGGTTTGAACGGATTTGATGCCGTTATCTCTCGAAGCTTCGGTTTCGTACATTTCGCTGGTTCCGATTATTTGACCGTTGGTAGCTTTCAGATTGAAATAAAACTTACCGTTTTTGGCTACTAATTTTTCGAAGCGAGCTTCGGTTTGCGAATTTTTCTTTACCGATTCTACGCCGTTTAAGCATGCTGCTTTTGTAGTGTAGCCTTCGCTTGCTAAAATCACTTGCCCGTTTCCGGCTTTAAGATTGAATTGAAATTCACCATTTTTTCTGGTGCTGATAACAAATTTTCCCATGATTGACTTGTTTTAAGTTAGACATAAATCTATTAGATAACGATTTACAAGCGAGTTTGTTCAAAATTATAACAAAAAAGTGTCTCACCGGAAAATGAGACACTTTTTATAAAAGTTTTTAACGTTTTTAATTGAAAATGTATTTTACCCCCACTTGCAATCTCCATGTCTGACTATAATGATAATTGATATCAAATGTTTGAGTTGGATACTCTTTGTTCACTTTATTAAAAGAAAACGTGGGAACATTATTCGCATCACGCGATTCGTACTTCATGATTCTGCCAAAGTTCGATGGACGGGCATTTTTTGCAACGCCCCATTTCGTATTCAATAAGTTTCCTACATTAAGAAAATCTAAACTGAATTGCAAGGTGTTGGTGTTTTTTCCTACTTTTATATAATATTCACGAGCAACTCTTAAGTCAAAATTATGTACCCAAGGTGTACGTGCAGCATATCCCTCAGCATATTTACCTTTGTTTGCACTTAAATATTTATCTTGTTCCATAAATTTAAAAAATGCATCTTCATCTTCTTTCGATATAAATTTTATATCACCTCTTTCTTTTGGTATATAAATCAAATCGTTATTGTAACCATCCTGATTCATATCATTTGTGTACATATAACTGTAATTTGACCCAGAATACCCTGAATAAAATAGACTTATAAAAGTAGCCGAATTAAAGTTACCTATATTCCACGGTAGTTTATAAGAAGCAGAGGCAATCACTTTGTGAGGTACAACATACTGTGAACGTTGTAACTGGGGAAGATGGGGACCGTTTATAGCAACTAAATTTCCATAAGCCGAGCTCGCTTGACTTCCAGGCATTCCCGTAATCTCTTTTAGTTCGGTAATAGTATATGCTGCCATTAAATTCAGATCTTTTACGGGTTCAGCTGTTACCGTTATGTTACCAATAGCGCTCCAACCTTTGCTGGTATTAGAAAGAACAAATGCGTTTTGCCTATAATATCTGATAGCAGCAATAGCCGGATAAATGTATCTATTATCTGAACCGCTAAAATGACTCCATGTTCCATCTGGCTCTCGCCAGTTATAGTTTTTAAGCATAACATCATTGATGCTTTTAGTGAAAATACCCTCTATTGTAATTGCGAATGGGAATGATGTGGGCAGCTGATAATCAATAGCTAAAGAGCTTTTCCACACTTGAGGCATTTTAAAATTAGGATCAACAGCATTTATCTCACTCGGCAACTCTCCTGTCTCGGGTGTAATATCGGCTGGCAAATCTAATTTTTTCACCATTTCGTTTATGTCAGTAATTATGCCACCTTCCAGTAATGCTAATTTCGGATCAACTGATGCTATTTTGTTATTACTATACGTAGTATTTAACTGTCTGAAGCCTTGAATCATTCCGGAGTTAGTGGGCATATTGGTAAAGAACACCAATGGCAGCCTTCCAGCAAACAAGCCGGTTCCTCCTCTTAGTTTAATAGATTGGTCTCCCAATATATCGTATGTGAAGCCAAGGCGAGGTGAAAATTGAATCTTAGAAGTAGGCCATTTCCCAGTATCTATTTTTTTTCCACCAAAATCTAAATCGTAAATAGCATTATTTCTCAACAAATTGTTTACATAAGTGATATTGTCTGCACGAATCCCTAATGTTAGCTTCAATTTGTCTGTAGCATTCCATTCATCTTGCACATAAGCTCCTATTTGATGAAAAGCTACTTCTGCAGCTGGATTTGTTTTACCTCCATATCCATATGTCAAGGAGAAATCTATTGGTGCTTTTTTGTTCAAAAAGTCATCTACGCTTGCATAACGATAATAGCCTGTACCTGTACGCATAAATGCATTATTTGCCATTTGATATTCATAACTTAGTCCTGCTGTAAGCTTATGCTTTTCCATATATAGAGTAAAGTTATCGGTAAATGTAAGTACCGTGTTGTTTACACCGTTATTCCAAGAGTATAGTTCATAACCGGCGGATATATAAGGCTCTAAAATCGGAGTTCCATCTACTTGTCTCCCGGCAAGAATATCAATAAAAGGGAAGGGAGTAGATTTTGAACCACGCATATCTTTTATTTTGGTATAAGTTGCCAAAAATTGATTGGATGCTTTGTTACTAAAACGACTGTTTAGCTCTGCAGTAACCGAGTTTATTGTATTTTCCATCGAATAAATAGCATTGGAAAACGCCATTCCTCGCTCTGAAATACGAGCATATCCCGCACCACTCGGAACACGTGTTCCCATCATAGAGTTTCCATTAGTGGGAATCCAAGTTTCATTTTTCGTGTAATTATATGTAAGTCTCAAGCGATTTGCATTATTTATGTTCCAATCAACTTGTCCTAAAAACTTTTTATTACTCTCATCTCCAGGATAATCATTATAAGATCCTGCATCATATCCGTAATTGTCCATTAAGTGTTTTTTAACGGCATCCATGTCTGATTTTTTTACACGCGAAATACTGTTATTTACATCGGCAGTTCCGTTTTCAGACGGACGCCATGTTACTACCTGACCAGGGCGTTTTTCCATTTCGCCACTCACAAAAAAGAACAATTTATTTTTGATGATGGGACCTCCCAGCGTTACGCCATAAATAGTTTTCGACTCTTTTGAACGTACACCAAAATCAGTATTACCGATTCTATTCCCACGCATATCTTGATTGTTAAAATAGCTGTAAGCAGAACCTCTGAAAGTATTTGTTCCTGATTTGGTTACGGCATTTACTCCACCACCTATAAAATTAGTTTGGCGCACATCGTAAGGAGCAACTACTATCTGTACTTCCTCAATGGCATCCACTGAAATCGGGCTTCCGCCACCAGGCAATCTATCACTCAATCCAAAGTTATTATTAAAGTTAGCACCGTTTAACGTAAAGTTCGTTGAACGTCCGTCGCCCCCGGCAATACTCATGCCCGAACCTGCAAATGGAGATAATCTTGTAATATCCGTAATATCTCTATTTATAGTCGGCATTGTTGTAATTTGTGAAGTAGAAATATTAGTTGCCGCTCCCGTTCTTTCAGAAGAAAATCGGGTAGCTTTACCAGTTACTACCACTTCTCCAAGTGTTGTAGCTTCTTCTTGCATCACAACATTATGTGCATAGTTTTCTCCTAAGCTTAATGTAATATCTCCAGTTGTATTTTTTCCATATCCAATATACGAAATCTCAACAGTGTACGGTCCTCCAACACGCATACCGTTTAAGTTATAACGTCCATCCATATTGGTAACGGTTCCGTATGTTGTCCCCGAAGGCACGTGTGTAGCAACAACAGTTGCACCAATTACGGCTCCTTCACTGTCGGTAATCCGACCACTCATGCTCGATGTAGTTACCTGAGCTTGTATTACAGTAGCAAGCATCAAGAAAAAAGCTACTGCTAAAAACTTCATCTTTTTAATCATAATTGAATTTTTAATGTTTTTGGATTATTTTATTTAAAAATCTGTACAAAATTACGAAAATTTAATGTAAATACTGTTACAATTTTGTTACAATTTTTCGTTTCATAATATTTTAAAATACAAACGATTGCACAACAAAAAAATGTTCATTTATAGAGAAGAAGAGTTGATAATTGTTATTATTTTTTCACTTTTAGTGTCAAAACTACTTGCAAGAAAGAATCTGTCTTAAATATAGATTTCGACTATTTTGTATTGATAAAAACAATCACCCAACACATATCGGAATATTTTCAAGAAAAGCAGTTCAACAAATCATCTCATCCCTATAAAAAAAGCGCGCAACCGAATTAACAGCCGCACGCTCTTTTCATTATGCATTATGCATTCTCAATTATGCATTACTTTTATTACATCATTCCGCCCATTCCGCCGCCGCCCATAGGCATTGCCGGAGCCGGATTTTCTTCTTTCTTGTCGGTAATTACGCACTCGGTAGTCAAGAACATACCTGCGATGGATGCAGCATTTTCCAATGCCACTCTTGCTACTTTAGTGGGATCAATAACGCCCGTTTCGTACAAGTTTTCATAGTGATCGGTGCGAGCATTATAACCGAAATCGGTTTTACCTTCACGAACTTTCTGTACAATAACTGCTCCTTCTTTTCCGGAGTTGGCAACAATCTGGCGAAGCGGCTCTTCGATAGCACGTTTAACGATTTCGATACCGGTGGTTTCGTCTTCGTTTTCGCCTTTCAGATTTTCCAACGCTTCACTTGCACGTATGTAAGCTACACCTCCGCCTGGAACTGTTCCTTCTTCAACAGCTGCGCGTGTTGCTGAAAGAGCATCGTTAACACGGTCTTTCTTTTCTTTCATTTCCACCTCTGACGGAGCACCCACGTAAAGAACAGCAACACCACCTGCTAATTTAGCAAGACGTTCCTGTAATTTTTCGCGATCATAATCAGAAGTAGTTTTGTCAATTTGCGAACGGATTTGTCCGATGCGGGCCTGAATAGCATCTTTGTCGCCTTCACCGTTAACAATAGTGGTTGTATCTTTATCAATAGAAATTTTTTCAGCGCTGCCAAGCATATCAAGAGTAGCGTTTTCGAGCGTAAGCCCTTTTTCGTCTGAAATCACGGTTCCGCCTGTCAAAATGGCAATGTCTTCCAACATTTCTTTGCGGCGATCTCCAAAACCCGGAGCTTTTACTGCTGCAATTTTCAACGATCCGCGCAAACGGTTTACCACTAACGTAGTTAATGCTTCCGAGTCAATATCTTCTGCAATAATCAACATCGGTTTTCCGGTTTGAATTCCTTTTTCGAGGATAGGAAGAAGATCTTTGATAGCAGAGATTTTCTTATCGTGAACTAACACCAATGGATTTTCGAATTGAACTTCCATGTTTTCCGTATCGGTTACAAAGTATGGTGAAATATATCCGCGGTCGAATTGCATACCTTCCACAACATCCACGTAAGTGTCTGTTCCTTTGGATTCTTCAACCGTAATAACACCCTCTTTGCTCACTTTTTGCATGGCTTCGGCAATAAGTTTACCGATAGTTTCGTCGCCATTGGCAGAAATTTTTGCGACGTTTTCAATTTTCTTTAAATCGTCACCAATCTCAACTGCCTGTTTTTTTAAACTTTCAACTACTTTGGCAACTGCTTTATCAATACCACGCTTCAAATCCATCGGATTAGCGCCTGCCGTAACGTTCTTCAAACCCACACCAATAATGGATTGTGCCAATACGGTAGCGGTAGTAGTTCCGTCGCCGGCATCATCGTTGGTTTTAGAGGCAACCTCTTTTACCAGTTGTGCGCCCATGTTTTGGAAAGCATCTTCCAATTCAATTTCTTTTGCTACAGATACACCGTCTTTGGTAATTTGCGGTGCACCATATTTTTTATCTATAATCACATTGCGTCCCTTAGGACCTAATGTTACTTTTACTGCATCTGCCAGCGCATCCACACCTTTTTTAAGCATGTCGCGAGCTTCCATTTCAAATTTAATTTCTTTAGCCATATTTTTAATGTATATTTTTTAGATTGTTAGATTTTTCAGACGCAATGCATTGCGTCTCTACAAAATTTATTCTATGATTGCCAAAATATCTGATTGGCGCATGATCAAGTATTTTTCGCCATCAAGCTCGATTTCTGTACCGGCATACTTGCCATACAATACATTATCGCCGGCTTTTACGATCATTTCTTCGTCTTTTGTGCCATTTCCTGCCGAAATAACTTCACCTTTCAAGGGTTTTTCTTTTGCTGTATCGGGAATAATAATCCCACCTACTGTTTTTTCTTCCGCAACTGCCGGTCTTACCAGCACTCTGTCTGCTAATGGTTTAATACTCATATTGATGAAAATTTTAGATAATTATATTTATAGTCAGTTCTAATATTTTGTCGTCGGACACAAGTCTCTATGCGAATTCTGTGCCAAAATTTCTATAGGTCGAAAATCTTATGAAATGTTTTTCAAACTGACAAATTTTCAGATTTGATTGACAGCTTTTGATTATTGATAATTGAAAAAAAAGCCTCATCTTTGCGGTCTAAATCCAAAAAAATGAAAACTTTTGTTTCTTGGAGCGGAGGAAAAGATTGTATGTTTGCTCTGTATCTTTATAGGCAAAGCCAAAAAGACAAACCTTGTTATTTGCTAAATATGTGTGAAGCCGATAGTGAGAAATCGCGTTCGCATGGGCTGAATCGCACAATGATTACGGCGCAAGCCGAAGCTATGAATTTTCCGCTTATTCAACAACCCATTATTGATGGTAATTATGAACAAAGTTTTAAAGAAGCGATTTCTAAACTGAAAGCCGAAGGCGTTACAACGGGTGTTTTTGGCGATATTTATCTGGAAGGGCATCGAGTGTGGATTGAACGCGTATGCCGTGAAATGAATATCGACAGCGTTTTTCCACTTTGGGGAATGGATACCGCAGAAGCAATACAACGTTTTGTATCCGAAGGATTTAAAACTATAGTGGTTGCGGTGGGGAAAGAAAAACTTTCACCAACTTTTTTAGGAAGAGTAATTGATGATAGTTTTCTGAATGATTTACACGCAACCCCCAATATCGATTTATGCGGAGAAAACGGCGAGTATCATACATTTGTATTCGATGGTCCGTTGTTTAATCATCCGGTATCATTTTCAAAAATTCGCGAATACGAGAATGACAAAAGTTGGTTATTGGAGCTGAAGAGTACAGTTTAGTTAAGTAAAACTATAAAATTATTAATTCGCGCTTATATTATAATTTCTATGCAAAAAAAAATCATTTTCACCCTCATTATACTCTGTGCTTCGTTACTCTCTTTCGCGCAACACTCACGCATTGTATCATTAGCGCCGTCGCTCACTCAAAGCATTTACTTTTTAGACGCGCAAGATAAAATAATTGGAGTTACAAGTTATTGCACAATTGCAAAAGACGATAAAAAAGAGATTATTGCTTCGGCCGTAAAAGCAAATCTTGAAAAAGTAGTAAGTCTAAGGCCCGATTTAGTATTGGTTTCAGGTTTTACAAGCCCCGAAGATATTGCCACACTTCGTAAATTCGGCATTGCGGTGGAAGTTTTCCAATCGCCCAAATCGTTCGACGAGATTTGCAAGCAGTTTATTCGTTTAGGTACGCTCATTGGTGATAAAGAAAAGGCTGAAAACATCGTCAAAGAAAGCCGTGAAAAAGTGGAGGCTATTGCGGCAAAAAGAAAACACGGAAAAGCTCCGAAAATGTTTTTTCAAATCGGGGCAAACCCGCTATTTACTGTTATTCCAAATACATTTATGGCCGACTACATAAAGTACTTGAGTGCAGAGAATATCGCAAAAAACTTAAAGCGCGGAACAGTTGGGCGCGAATTTGTTATCGCCAATAATCCCGATTACATTTTCATTGTAACCATGGGGATTGTGGGCAAAGAAGAAGAAACCGTATGGAAAAAATACACCAACCTTGCTGCTGCGCGCAAAAAACAAATATTCATTATTGAATCGGATATTGCATGCCAACCTACGCCTATCACTTTTGTGCAAACAATGGAGATATTGGATAAATTAATAAAACCATAAGTGAAAAAATCATGGATAAAACAGGACTTATACATATTTATACCGGCGATGGAAAAGGCAAAACAACAGCCGCTGTAGGACTTGCCACTCGTGCTTTGGGTAGCGGACTAAAAGTGTGTTATTGCTCGTTTCATAAACGTCCCGAAAAATACGGATATACCGAAATGGACAGCTTACGAAAATTGGGCGCCACCGTTTACAATTTTGCCAAAGGGCATCCGCATTTAGACAAAAGTATTGATGGAAATGTAATAAAACAAGAAACGTATGAGGCTGTTGATTTCTTGAAAGAGCTATTGAAAAAATCGCGTTTCGATGTGCTGATTATGGACGAAATATTGATTTCGGTACGCGATGCATATTTAGATGAAGCTTCGCTTATCAATTTCATTCAAAATAAACCAGCTGACACAGAGCTTGTTCTCACCGGACGTGGCGCTACTGAAAACGTAATGCAGCTTGCCGACTACATAACGTTTTGCAAAAAGATGAAACATCCTTATGACAAAGGTATTTTGAGTAGGGCGGGAATAGAATATTAACGATTTACGATTTACGCTTTACGATGTGGGATTTGAGAGTGATGTATAAAAAAACACGTTGGCTTTTTTACGTTCTTTTGTTGGTTGCGACCGTTTTGGGCGCTGCCATATTATCGTTGAGCGTGGGTGAAATACGCATACCGCTTACCGATATCCCAAAATTACTTGCCGATAAAGAAAGTATGGAATTTGGAGTACTGACATATATTCGTATTCCGCGCACATTACTGGGCTTTGCCATTGGCGGCAGCCTAAGTCTTGCAGGCGCCATATTGCAAGGAATTTATCGGAATCCACTGGTGGAGCCATACACACTCGGAATATCGGGTGGCGCTTCGCTGGGAGTTACGTTTGCTATTGTGGCAGGACTGCACTTGCTCAACATTCTGTTTTTGCCGTTAGCCGGATTTATCGGTGCATTTGCTACCATTTTTTTTGTTTACACATTGAGTATTCGTAAAGGGGCGTTAAGTGTAAACCGAATGTTACTTATTGGAGTAATGGTCAGTTTTATATCGTCATCGATGATGATGTTCTTGATGTCGATAACAGCCGTTGAAAACATTCACGGTATCGTGTTTTGGATAATGGGCTCGCTCAACGAGTCGAATACGGTAATGATTTGGGGAATGGTTGCTTTATCGGTTATTTGCCTAATTATTGCCTATATTTTTGTTATGCCGCTAAATGCTCTGAGATTGGGCGAGGAAAAAGCACGCCATCTGGGAATTAATTCCGATGTTACTATTCGCATCCTTTTCGTTATCACATCGTTGTTGACGGGCGCATGTATAGCCGTGGCAGGCATTATCGGGTTTGTGGGATTGGTTGTTCCGCATATTGTGCGATTGTGGGTAGGTTCCGATTATCGTATTATGCTGATTGCTTCATTTTTAAGCGGAGGCACATTTCTTATTGTTTGCGATGTGCTGGCGCGCACCGTTATTTCGCCCAACGAATTACCAATTGGCGTAATAACCGGAATTGTGGGTGGAATTGCTTTTATCATTCTATTGAGTCGCTCCCAAAAACAGTCTAAACTTCTGAAAGGATGAGTACGCTACTTGCAATCAATAATATATCGTGTGGATACGGAAACGGATTTCACATCAAGGATATTTCTTTTTCGCTTCCCGAAGGGTATTTTGCCGGAATTATCGGTCCTAACGGTTCGGGAAAAACTACGCTTTTTAAAGGAATTTCTGGCGATTTATCGTTAAACAGCGGTTCTGTGCTCTTCGATGGAAAAGACCTTTCCACACTTTCGTTGCGTGAAAAAGCACAACAAATATCCATTGTTTCACAATTTGCCGAAGTTCCAAGCATTACCGTTGAAGAGTATGTGATGATGGGACGAATGCCTTATCGAAAACCGTTTCAATTTTTCGACAAACCCGAGGATATAGCAGTAGCTCACCATTATATGCAACTAACCAACACTTTTCGCTTACGCAACAAACTGATGACCGAACTTAGCGGAGGCGAACAACAAATGGCGGGCATTGCTTCGGCATTGTGCCAAAAACCTCGTTTGTTGCTGCTCGACGAGCCGACATCGCATCTCGACATCACGCATCAGGTGAAGTTTATGAATCTGATACAAAAACTAAACGATGACCTTCGCCTTTCCGTTATTATGATTGTACACGACCTGACACTCGCTGCCGAATATTGCGATTATCTTGTGATGATGAAAAACGGACAAGTTTTTTGCCAAGGCGCTCCAGAAGAGGTTTTAACGTACGAAAAGATAGAAAAAGTGTATGATACGGTGGTTGTGGTAAAAATTAATCCGGTTTCGGGCAAGCCGGTAGTTTTTCCGGTTTCGGAAAGACGATTGAAAAAACTAAATGAAAAGGATATAAAATGAAACTTCTCATCGTACGCCACAGTGAAACTATTGAAAACATCCAACGTATTTGTCAAGGACAGACACACGGCACACTATCCGACAAAGGTGTGGAGGAAGCAAAAAAAACAGGACTAAGATTGAAGCTTTTCTCCATCGACTGTTGTTACACGAGCGATTTGCATCGTGCCACCGATACCGCTCGCTACATAGCCGAAATTAATCCAAACCTTGTAGTGTGCAAAGATATCCGCTTGCGCGAACGATATTTCGGTTCATTTCAAGGACAGGTTTTCCCTGAATCGCTTTCCAATTTCATTCCACCCGAAGAAACCGAAACCGTTGAAGCCATTGCGGCACGATTACTCGATTTTTTGTCCGATATAAAGCACCGTCATCCCCACCAAACAGTTCTTGTTGTAAGCCACGGATTTACTATTCGAGTACTTATCTCTATTTTTATGAACTTACCCGCTACCGGCTTAGAAACGTTAGACGATATAGAAAATGCATCGCTGTCTATTGTTGATATTCAAAACGAAAGTTACCAAATATCACTACTTAACGATACTTCTCACCTCACCAAAAATTAATTTATCGGCATTTCCTGAAATTAAAATAAAAAGTACTAACTTTGCACTCGCTTTCAGACACAATGGAATTTGGTAGCTCCGCTCTTTTGCGGAGGAATCCAAAGCTGTACCCGCAGCCGTATGTTCCGCGAAAGTTTTCTGAATAATAAACCACTGTTCCGACTACTCGGGATGGGAAGGTATCAGAAAACAGGAACGAGCCGGAAGACCTGTCCTTGAAAGCTCATCTATCATATGCTTTCGGGGACAAAAGCAAAGGTGTTTTAAAAAAACCCGCCCAAGATGGCTTTAATAGCCGTTCTATTTTTTCCTCTCGAAAGTTTATGGTTACACAAATTATTAATTGTTTAACTGTAAATTTTTTTATTTATGTACAAAAAAATTTTATGGAGCATTGCTGCTCTACTGGCTTTTACAAGTACGTTAAAAGCTCAAGAAGATGTTAAGGACTATGAACTTGACGAAGTAGTTGTTACCGCAACACGCATGAAGTTACCACTTAAAAGCATTCCGCAAAAAGTGGAAATTATCGACAAAAGCAAGATCCTTTCTGTTCCTAACGAGAATTTGGCCGACCTGTTGAAACGAACCACAAATCTGGACATCGTTCAATATCCGGGATCTTCGGCTGCCGTGGGAATGAGAGGTTTTGCTCCATCAATACACAATCGAAATTACACGCTGGTTCTAATTGATGGAAAACCTGTCGGAACAACAAACCTCACAGCCATTCCTTCTGATTTTGTGGAAAGAATTGAGGTTATAAAAGGACCCTATTCGGTTTTGTATGGATCTGATGCCATGGGCGGAGTTATTAATATTATAACGAAACAGCCGTCTATTCAAAAAACAGGTTCTGTAAGTGTAAGTGCAGGAAATTTTGGACAAACCAATATCAACGGATATGCCTCCGGCGGTATATCCGATAAAGTGCGTATTTCGTTGGGATTTTCCCGAAAAGTGCAAGAAAAAGATTATCGCATCGGCTCGCGAAATATATTTTCTTTGAACAAAACAGAAAAACTTATATTGGATGAAAAATCGTATGGCGATGCTATGGGCAATACTCAATACTCCATCAACCAATTTATGGGAAAGGTATTGGTGAGTTTCGATAACTTATGGAGTGCCGATATAACAGGTGCTTTTGTAACATCTAACGATATTGAAACTCCCGGAAACTACTGGCATTCATACGGATTGAGCAAAAAAGATTTTAATCGCTTCAACACATCGCTGGATTTAAGAAGAGAATCGTATAACAACACGTTATTAATATCTCCTTATTGGTCGGCATACAAAGAGAGCAATTATAATAACAGTGAAAGCGATGCTTTTATCAACTCTAAAGATGATATAAAGCAATACGGTATTAAAATAAGCGACACATACTCTTGGGGCGATTTCAAATTAGTAGGTGGAATAGATATTGATGCCAATAAAATTTCATCAAAACGGTTTTCCGATAAGATAACTCCAATGAATCCCTATCGTCCCGATCACTCCAGTCTGGCTACTTCTGTATTTGCTCAAGGGGCATATACACTTGATAAACTTTTTGTGAATGCCGGCGTAAGATACAATTACACCAACTTCACACTGGAGGCAAGTGAACTTTTAAAAAACGAAAAGAAAAGTACCGGATATTCTAATTTTAGTCCTTCATTAGGGTTCAAATACTTTATTGTTCCAAATATTAATATTCATGGAAGTTTTGGCACATCTTTTTTTGTACCGGATGCCTACAAAGTGGCTGGAAAATATCAAGTTGGTCAAAAAGAGTATCGCGGAGAACCTAATTTAAAAGCTGAAACAGCAACTTCTTTCGACCTCGGGTTAAATCTTACAAATAATCGTTTTCTGAGTATCGATATTACATATTTTCAAACATTTTACAAAAATAAAATCGTAAACGATAACAGCAGCAAAGACTTCATCACATTTAAAAATGCTGATAAAGGTCGGATGAACGGATTGGAAATTATGTTTTCTTCCGATATCGCACAGCTATTTTCTCAGAAATACAATTTAGAACTGTACGCTGCGTTCACTCACATGTTTAATAATAGCTTTGAAAAAGAGGGCGTTATGAAAGATATTATCGGTGTAAGAAAAACAACCGGAAATTTTGGCATCGCTTTCAATAATAACAAAGAATTCACCACCCGATTGAATGCCCGTTATATAGGCAATCGTTTGGAAAACGACTGGTTGGTATGGAGTAATCCCAATCCTCGCCCCGATATTAAAGCAGAAGATTATTACACAAAAGGCGGCTATACGGCAAGTGAACAAATATTACAACATCCGGCTCACTTAGTCTTCGACTACTCAGTTTTTTATAATGTTACACCAAAAGCCCGCATCGGTATTTCCGTTTCCAATCTTTTCGATGAAAACTACACCGAAAAAGACGGCTACAATATGCCGGGACGAAACATTATGGGGCACGCATCATACTCATTCTAAAACATAACGCAATGAATCAAAAAATTATTACTTTTCTAATAGCAAGTCTGTTTGCTATCACTTTGCAAGCTCAACAGAAAGTAACCGTAAAAGTAAATTACGGAGACAAAAAACCAACCGAAACATTTCAAGTAAACTGGCAGGAAGGCATGACGGCTCTGCTTGCCGTACAAAGTTGTGCAAATGTAACAACACATTCGATAAAAGATTATATTTTTGTTCGCACAATTAATGACATAAGTACCGTTATCGGAGAAAAAGCATGGTATTACAGCGTAAACAACGAAAAAACGGGAATGCTCGCCTTTCGATACTTGCTAAAACCGAACGATACCATAGAATGGATGTACAAAAAAGATGTATGCTCCAATAAAGATCAAAAACAAGAATGCGAAAAATAATTTTCATAACAGGTGGACAACGTTCGGGCAAAAGCTCGTTCGCGCAAGGATTAGCCGAAAGTCTTTCGGCTAATCCTTGCTATTTGGCTACTGCACGGCATTGGGATGAGGATTTTAAAGAGCGAATACGTCGCCACCAAGCCGATCGCGGCGATATGTGGACTACACTCGAAGAGGAAAAGCTACTCAGCAACCACAATTTAAACGGAAAAACCGTATTGATGGATTGTGTAACACTCTGGTTAACAAATATTTTTCACGACAACGAATACAAACTAAATCTTTCGTTAGACGAAGCTAAACGAGAGTGGAGCAAATTCATTGAGCAAGATTTCACACTCATTGTTGTGAGCAACGAGATAGGCATGAGCCTGCACGCCTCCAACGAAATGTCTCGCCACTTCACAGACCTGCAAGGTTGGATGAATCAACATATCGCCACAACAGCCGATGAGGTTTATTTCATCGTATCAGGAATACCCGTAAAGATTAAAGGATAAAAAACTAAACAAACAATGAATACAAAACTTAAAATATTTTTCTGTGCCTTGACATTTTCGGTCATTGCTATTTCGGCAAGAGCACACGTGCCTTTCTTAAAACCCAATCAGTTTTTAGTACTTCACAACAGACTGGTTATCGAATCATCTTATACCGAATTTCCATTTCAAGCAGATTTCGCTATGACATCGCCCCACTTTTGGATGATCAATCCCAATGGTAGTAAAACCGAACTTACTCCCGTTGCAAAAACCAAAGGCGCAGTTTATCTGGAACCCGATATTGTGGAAAACGGAACTTATCGTATCAACACCGGCATAAGAAAAGGACCACGTTATCGGGGCGTAGAAACACCCGAAGGGAAACTTTATTTTTCGGATGACACATTGCGGTTTGCCGGACATAAAATTGAGTTGAATTACTACAACAGCGCCGACACTTACGTAGCAAAAGGCAACCCCGACTATTCACCAAAACCACTAAACACGGGTGTAGAAATTATACCACTTTCTTCTCCTCATAGTTTGAGTTTAGGTGGCACACTTTCGTTTCGTGTTTTAAACAACGGAATGCCGGTTAAAAACGCACGTATTGTTGTGGCTTACAACAACGAACATTACCTGAAACATCGTCACGGTGATTTATATGATGTTGAAAACGAAAGAGAAAGTAATATTCACTCCGACTCAGACGGCACCTTCACCTTTACGCCTAAACAAGCCGGATTGGTACTGCTGTTTGTAACCGTTCATAAAAAACTAAACGATTTTCTTTGGGAAAGTTACAACTCTTCACTTACATTAGAGGTTCATCCAACGTTTGGTCCGGCTATGCATCAGCATTAAAACAAGGTTGTTGAGCAAAGGATGGGAAATAAAATATTGAAAAATATCTGTAACTTTGTGGCTTCAAAAATCGAATAAATTCTGCCTAAAGCACCGCACAAAAAATAATATACATAATGACAACAGAATCTTTACAAAAAAAAATCGACACTCGCACTAAGCCCTTAGGTTCATTGGGAAAATTGGAGAGAATTGCCCTAAAAATAGGCACCATTCAAAATACGCTTACTCCGGAGCTTAAAAATCCTGCCATTTTGGTTTTTGCTGCCGACCATGGCATTGCCGATGAAGGTGTAAGCCCTTGTCCCAAAGAAATTACATGGCAAATGGTTATGAATTTCGTAAACGGTGGTGCCGGCATCAACGTATTTTCAAGGCAACATAACATCCACCTGCGTGTTATTGATGCCGGTGTAGATTACGATTTTCCTGAAAGTTGTAACGTAGAAAACCATAAATTGGCTTACGGCACAAAGAATATGCTGCACGAACCGGCAATGAGCTTAGAACTTTGTCGTCAGGCAATGGATAAAGGCGCCGAGTGTGTGCGTCAGGAATTTGAACGCGGCTGCAATGTAATTGGTTTTGGCGAAATGGGTATCGGCAATACATCGCCTGCTTCGCTTTTGCTGAACAAGTTGGCTCACATCCCGCTCGAAGAATGTATTGGCAGAGGTGCAGGACTTACCGATACCGGACTGCAACACAAATACAATATTTTGAAGCAAGTTGCCGAAAAATATAATCCCAATACACCACTCGAAATACTGGCTACATTTGGCGGATTGGAAATTGCAATGATTACGGGCGCTGTGCTTGAAGCTAAAAGACTGAATATGCTTATTTTAGCCGACGGATTCATTACCACATCCGGCTTTCTTACAGCTTACGAAATGCAGCCCGATGTGCTCAACAATGTAATTTTTTGCCATGCTTCCAACGAACGCGGACATCGCTCCATGGTTGAATACTTGAAAGGTGATCCTGTGCTACATCTCGATTTACGTTTGGGTGAAGGAACGGGAGTAGCATTGGCTTATCCCATTTTACAATCGGCATTAATTTTCCTGAACGAAATGGCAAGTTTTGATGAAGCCGAAGTGTTTGATGTAGAAAAAAACAGATAAGTAGCTGATAAGAATTATTGTTTGATGATACTTAGAAGCCACCAATAATGAAAAAGCAAGCAAAATGAAAAACTCAACTATTGAACTCCTCTCTTTTGGGGAGCTCGGAAGGAATTTATGAAACATCAACTCAATCTTTTTTTCCACGCGTTGCAATTTTATAGCCGCATACCGGTAGGAAAAATCGATTATTCGGAAGAGAATCTCACGCAGTCATTGCGATTTTTCCCTTTGGTCGGAATTATCGTGGGGGCTGTTGGTGCTATTATTTTCATATTGTCGAATCTTGTTTTTCCGCAATCGGTTTCCGTTGTGGCAACTATAATTTCGATGGTGGCAATCACGGGAGCGTTGCACGAAGATGGCGTTTCCGACTTTTTCGATGGTTTTGGCGGCGGATATACCAAAGAGCGTATCTTGGAAATAATGAAAGACAGTTACGTTGGGGCTTACGGAGTAATAGCGCTTATTTTTCTTTTTCTTGCAAAATTCGCACTTCTTCTCTCCATCGAAACCGCTCAACTACCTGTGGCACTGATTGCGGCACATGCGTCGAGTAGGTTTATGGCAGTGCTTTTAGTAAAGTCGTCCACCTATGCCCGAATGGAGCAAAGTAAATCGTCCCACTCGCGCAATCCGTTGTCGCACACAACCTTTATTACGGCATTGGTATTAAGCGCCCTTCCGTTATTTCTTGTTTCATGGGTTGTTGCTGTAAGTGCAATTGTTGTTTATTTGATTATCTTTTTTGCCTTGAAACGTTATGTAGATAAGAAGATTGGAGGATTTACTGGCGACATTTTGGGTACAATGCAACAATTTTGCGAAATTGCATTTTACGCAACATACGTTGGAGTTATAGCTTACATTTAAAATGCGAATTTATTTGGTACGACATACAAGTGTGGATATGCCGAAAGGCATTTGTTATGGGCAATCGGATGTGGAGCTTGCCGATACGTTTCCACAGGAACTTGCCGATGTAAAAAATCGATTACACGGTATTAAATTCGATAAAACATATAGCAGTCCGCTAAAAAGATGTGTAATGCTGGCAAATGAGTTGTCGGATGAAATTATTGTTGATGCCCGAATCAAAGAGTATAATTTTGGCGAATGGGAACGCAAAGCATGGAACGAAATTTATGCATTAGACGAAGGCAAGCAATGGTTTAATGATTATGTGAATACGTTGTGTCCACAGGGCGAATCGTTTGCAATAATGCTTCATCGTGTTAGAGATTTTATTGAACACTTGCCACAAAACGATGAAAATATATTGATTGTTACGCATGCCGGAATAATTAGGGCGTTTCTCATCGTATTAGAAAATTATTCTGTAGAAAAAGCTTTCGATACGCCTGTAGTGTATGGACAAGTAGTGATGATAGAAAAATGAATAAAGAAAACATGCAATCTCTCCGTCCTATTATGTTTGTCGGCACAGGTTCCGATGTTGGAAAATCGGTTATAAACACTGGATTTTGCCGTGTCCTCCGGCAAGATGGATATGCACCTGCGCCATTCAAGGCGCAAAATATGTCGCTCAACAGCTACGCGACAAAAAACAACCTCGAAATTGGCCGTGCTCAAGCTGTTCAGGCCGAAGCGTGCGGTATCGATTGTTTGGTGGAAATGAATCCCGTATTGCTGAAACCCACCAATTACCTCACTTCGCAAATTGTGCTTAACGGAAAACCATCGGGCAACAAAACCGCCACGGAATACTTCAATGAGACTGACCGAGATGCGCTATTTGAAGAAGTAATGCTGTCGTTCGACCGACTTTCGGCGCAATACAATCCCATTGTTATTGAGGGTGCGGGCAGTATTTCGGAAATAAACCTGTGGGACAAAGATATCGTGAATATGCGCGTGGCTTTGCGCACTCAGGCTGCTACATTTTTGGTTGCCGATATTGACAAAGGCGGTGTTTTCGCCAGCGTTTACGGCACCATACAACTCTTACCGCAAGTCGAACGAGAAGCTATTAAAGGTATCATCATCAATAAATTTCGAGGCGATATTAAACTGTTCGAAAAAGGCAAAAAAATACTGGAAGATCTTACCGGAAAACCGGTTGTGGGTATTGTTCCTTATTGTCAAGGATTATTTATAGAGCAAGAGGATGGTGTAGTTATCGAGCAAAAAAAATCAAGTTTCGAACAAGGAAAAATCAATATTGGTGTGGTATTACTCAAACACTTATCCAACTTCACCGATTTTAATATGCTGGAGCAAACATCGGGCGTAAACCTTTATTACTCCGATAATGCGACAAGTCTTTCGCAGGCAGATATTATCATTATTCCCGGTTCAAAAAACACGTTATCCGATTTGAAAATCTTACGCGAAAAACAGCTCGACAACGTTATTATTGCCCATCACAAAGCAGATAAACCTGTATATGGCATTTGCGGCGGTTACCAAATTATGGGCGATGAGGTGCGAGATCCCGAGGGCGTAGAGGGTAATATTCTTTCACTTCCGGGCTTAGGCATTCTTCCTGTAACAACTACTTTAACGAGCGAAAAACAAACCCGCCAATGTTTGTTTTCATTCATAGAAACCGATACTCGTGGCGAAGGTTATGAAATTCATGCCGGACATACACCTGCCAATCGGCCACTTTGTCGCATGAGTAACGGTGAAGAAGATGGATATTATCTCAACGTCCGCACGTGGGGAACTTATATTCACGGTATTTTTGACAATGCGGACGTTATTAATCTTGTGTTGCGTGAAGTGCGCCCCGATTATGTTTCAACAGCCGATTACAAAGCCCGAAAGGAGGAAGGGTATGATCAATTGGCAGATATTATTCGGGAGAATGTTGATATGGAGTATGTGTATAAATGCTTGAAAAGATAAAAAACTATTGGAAGCTGTTTTGTTTTTTTGTTGGCGTTACTAATCTCAAATTGTAAATCTTAATTATGCTTACAGGTCACGGCAACGACTTATACGACTACAACGGTAAAATAATCGCCGATTTCAGTTCTAACATTCCCTATCGGAATGCTTCGCAACATATTGCCGATTATTTGACAAATTATTTGCATCTTATTGGTAACTATCCCGATCCGAATGCACGTGTGCTCACTCGTCAGATTGCCGCACATCACCATCTTTCCGATAAAAATGTCTTAGTAACCAACGGTTCGGCAGAAGCATTTTATTTGCTAGCGCATTTGTTTGCAGGCAAGCGAAGTACAATTACATTTCCGGCTTTTGCCGAATATGAAGATGCTTGCACTCTTTACCGACACGAATTATCGTTTCTTCCAATCGTGGAGTTGCAACCTCATAGCCATTTTAACAGCGATACCGTTTGGTTTGCCGTTCCTAATAATCCCGATGGAACCATTGTTCCCCTCGAAACCATCGAAACTATTTGTCACAAACATCCTCAACAATTTTTTATTGTAGATAACGCCTACGGCGAATTGTGCCCGCAATGTGTACCGATTGTTCCATTGCATCGGCAATATCCCAACTTTATTTCCGTACACTCACTCACAAAAACATTTGCTATTCCCGGATTAAGGTTAGGATATATAATTGCACACGAGTCTGTTATTGAGCGTTTGCAACCATTGCGCACACCGTGGACTGTGAATGCTATGGCATTGGAGGCAGGCAGTTTTGTTATGAAAAACCATTCCGATTTACTGCCCGATGTTAAAATGCTTTGTGCAGCATCCGCTGATTTTCAGCATCAACTTGCACAAATATCTCAACTGGAGGTTATTCCTTCTCCATGCAACTATTTTCTTGTGCGCCTAACAAAAGGAACTGCTGCTGAACTCAAAACACACCTTATCGAAAAACACGGCATCCTCATTCGCGATGCTTCCAATTTTCGTGGGCTTTCATCGGCATATTTCCGACTTTCGGTACAAGAAAAAGAGAAAAACAAGCAATTAATCAAAGCGATAAACGTATTTCTTAGTCGCTAACATTTTATGTCGGAATTTATTATTACATATCAAGATTTCCTTATTCCGCTAATTGGCGGATTGCTGCTTGATGCTGCCTTAGGCGACCCGCGTTGGCTACCTCATCCCATTCGGTTTTTTGGAAATACGATTGCTCTTTGCGACCAAAAATTCAATCGGGGAAAACACCGAAAAGAAAAGGGCGTTTTTGTAGCCCTGGCACTCACTATTCTTGTATGGAGCATATTGTATATAACACAAATTCTGCTGAAAGATTTTTTTGTGGTAAAAAATATTGTCAATACATTGTTTTTTTTCTACGCAATCAGTAATCGAAGCTTAATTACCGAAGCCTTGAAAGTGGAGCGCGAAGTGCAAAAAAACGATTTGCTCGCCGCACGCAAACAACTGGGTTGGATTGTAGGACGAGACACTTCTCAACTTTCGTTTCATCAAATCCGAACAGCCACGTTGGAAACATTGGCTGAAAATTTGAGCGATGGGATTATAGCACCTATGTTTTTCTACGCTCTTGGCGGTGTTCCGTTGATGATGGCGTACAAGATGGTAAATACAATGGATTCAATGATTGGCTACAAAAACGATCGTTACAAAGATTTTGGATGGTTTGCCGCCCGTATTCTCGACGATGGCGCTAACTACTTGCCCGCTCGGCTCACAGCATTTCTCATGGTGCTATTTCCGCCTTCGGCGAGGGGTTTTCGCTTTATTAGAAAATATGCACGGCAGCACACCAGTCCCAACTCGGGCTATCCCGAATCGGCATTGGCAGGAGTTTTAAAATGTCGTTTTGGCGGACCAAACGTATATAATGGGAAATTGGTAGAAAAACCGTATATTGGAGAAAACAACCGCGAACTCACGCACGATGATATTATCAAATCGTGCTTCATCAACATCAAAACAAGTTTTTTTATGATGCTCTGTGTATTAGCTGTATATTGTGTTTTTTACCTGCTAATCCCTTTTATCGCATAATTTTATGTATTTTTGAGAATTGAAATAATCATTCTTATGAAACCTTTGATGATTAAAATAAAAACAAACAGATGAAATCAAAGAAATCACTTTTTATTTGGATTACAGTCGCAGCAATAGTTATTGGCGGTATCGTATTCTTTCTGACCAAAAAAAAGGAAGCGCCTCTAACGGAAGAAGGCGCTTTTGAAATTGCTTTCAATAAGCAAGGAGGTTTGGCTTTTCTATCGGCTAAGAATAACGACACAATCTCAACTATTGATATTGAAATAGCCGACAACAATCAGCGCCGTGCACGCGGTTTGATGTACAGAAAATCGCTTCCTGCCGATGCCGGAATGTTATTTATTTTCGATACGGAAGAAATTCAAGGCTTCTGGATGAAAAACACGTATATTCCACTGGACATGATTTTTGTAAACGCCGATAATCAAATTATTACTATCCATACCAACACCACACCCATGCGGGAATGGAACTACACATCAACAAAACCGGCGTTATACGTGGTTGAAGTAAACGCCGGATATTGTGTTCAAAATAATATTACTGAAGGAGATAAAATTGTTTTTGATCTATCTAAGAAACTTTAGCACTTCTTGTTGAACAAAGTTCCTGTTGCCTGTGCTGTAGGCATAACAATCATGTCGTTAATATTAACATGATTGGGGCGAGAAACAGCAAACCAAACACAATCGGCAATATCATCGGCAATAAGATTATCGTAGCCTTCATACACTTTCGCGGCGCGACTTTCATCTCCGTGAAAACGAACGATGGAAAACTCCGTTTCAACTGCACCGGGACAAACCTGCGTAACTTTTATATTGTGTTTCAGCATATCAATCCGCATACCTTTCGTAAGAGCATCCACAGCGTGTTTGGTGGCGCAATAAACGTTTCCGTTGGGATAAACTTCTTTTCCGGCAATAGAACCGATATTGATAATATGCCCTTTTTCTCGTTGTATCATCAAGGGCGAAACGTATCGGGTAACGTAGAGCAAACCTTTAATGTTAGTGTCAATCATTCTGTTCCAGTCATCCGTATCACCTTCTTGCAGAGAACTTAATCCGGCAGCTAATCCGGCATTATTTACTAAGATATCTATATTTTTCCAATCATTGGGTAAGCTTTCTATAGCCGATTTCACTTCAGATTCAACACGAACATCGAAGCAGAGGCTCAAAACACGAGTACCATTTCTTTCAAGATTCTCTTTTAAAGCTGCCAATCTGTCGTTTCTACGTCCGGTAATAATTACGTCGAATCCATTTTCAGCTAATTTCAGGGTTGTGGCTTCACCTATTCCCGATGTTACACCGGTAATTAATGCAATTTTTGTGTTCATAACGTATAAAAATTTAATAAAATCAAAATTACATCAAAAATTGGAGTTTTTGACCTTTATCATCAAAAAAATAGCTTATTTTTGAAGTCTACTAAAATAGAGTTTGCTTTATGAAAGAAGAATTTATTACCGTTAAAACATTTACTTTTCCCAGTGAAATTCCCATTGTGCAGACATTTATGGAAATGAAAGGAATTGAAGTATTTATGAAAAACTTAACACTTAACCAATTAGCATATCCTATTTTTGGTATTGAAATGCAGGTAAATGCTTCGGATTACGAAATAGCTAAAAATGCTCTTATAGAAGGCGGTTTTGCAGAATTGGAAGACTTTGCCTTTTAGCTTTAATTTTTTAATTATCAAGACTATATGATTGAGAATTATCTTCCTAACAAAAAAAAAGAGTATAAATACATACTTATCGTTCTTCTAATCCTGCTCGGTACGATTCTTTTCAAAGAATTACGGATTTATTTGAGTGGCTTTTTAGGTGCTGCCACGCTTTATGTTTTATTGAAAGGGCAAATGACCTATTTAGTGGAAAAGAAAAAGTTGAAGAAAGGCTTTGCTGCCACACTTTTAACCATAGAAGCATTGTTACTATTTCTGGGACCACTTACCGGTATTGCTTTTTTAGTTATTGATACTATATCGGGAATTTCCATTGATCCCAAAGCTATAATCGACAGTTTCAATAACTTTGTCCAAATGATTGAAGATAAACTTAACTTTGAAATCTTCACTCCCGATAATTTATCCAGTTTACCCAAGTTAGGTGGAAATATATTACAGTCATTAGGCACGAGTATTTATTCACTAGTAATCAATTCTCTTTTTGCTCTTTTTATACTTTTCTATATGCTTTATAATTACGAGGGATTTGAAAAGATGGTCAAAGAAATTCTTCCATTTAAAGAAGAAAACAAGCAAATTTTGGGCGAAGAAACTAAGATGATTATTCAGGCAAACGCCATAGGAATACCTTTATTAGCCATTATTCAAGGTGTTTTTGCATATATCGGTTATATATTTTTCGGCGTGGACAACGCGCTGCTTTATGCAATTCTTACCGGTGCTACATCCATTATTCCTATTTTGGGAACAACTGTTGTATGGGTTCCCATTTCTCTATCTCTTTTTCTGGAAGGGAATATTGGGGGTGGAATCGGAATGTCGTTATACGGTTTCATTATTATCGGTGGCGTGGATAATGTAGCAAGATTTCTTTTGCAAAAATGGCTTGCCGATATTCATCCGCTAATTACTATTTTCGGGGTGTTAATCGGTATTCCCATGTTTGGGTTTTGGGGCGTTATTTTCGGACCATTATTGCTTTCGCTATTCGTACTTTTCTTCAATATGTATCGCCATGAATATATTCCGGGATCAACAGCGCAACCACGTGTCGCTACCCGAATGAAATCAAGAAAGTTCAGCATACCCACGTATAAGAAAAATAAAAAAACAGTCACCAAACAGGCAAAGTAATTCTCTCTTATTTTTAAGAAACTATTTTGAATCCATCAAAAGTTGGAGATATTTTTGCGAATTATATTCTCACTTCGTTATAAGTTCATTGAGTAATTTATTGCAACATTTTAATCTGATAAGCCTGCGGTGATCGTGTCCGACTTTTGACGGACAGGCGCTTCGCGCGGTAGAGCTACGCAGATAAGCAGAAAGTCTTTCAATGCATTCAACACCACAACTCTATCACGAATGAAATGAGTCTATTATCCAGTTTTGCAAACTGAATTTATCGCGTAAGCGGTATCAATGGAAAATGCTGCAATAATTCTTATCATTTACTTAACACGCTATACCGATGTGAAATAAAACAACACTGTTTAAAAAAATCCACATACCGCGTGAACAATTTCAGCGAGAACTTGTTTCAAATAAGAACTATTCTTCATTAGGAATTATATGCTTATAGATATTAAAAGTATTCAGGAACTATTAAAAGAGAAAGGTCTTAAAATTACTCCACAACGAATCGGTGTGCTGGAAGCAATTTACACGCTGCGTAATCATCCCACGGCAGAACAGATTATCGATTTTATTCACAAAACACATCCCAGTATAGCAATTGGGACAGTTTACAAAACGCTCGACACTTTTGTTAAACACGGTGTAGTAAACAAAATTCTAACGGAAGGCGAAGTGATGCGCTACGATGGTATTTTGAGACATCATCATCATCTTCACAGCGAAGACAACGATGAAATTCGGGATTATATAAACGAAGAACTGGATGAAATACTAAGAGAATACTTCGAAAAAAATGCTATTAAAGATTATCAGATAAATTCTATTACGCTGCACATTAGTGGAAAATCATTAAACAAGACAAATTAGCTATAACACCAAAAAAATTATTTTATGAACGCTGAAGAATTAAAAAGAAAAAGAGACAAAGGAAATCAGAAGCCGATGACCACGGCGGCAGGTGCTCCGGTTGGTAATAATCAGGATTCGATGACGGCAGGGCCACGCGGGCCAATGATGTTACAAGACGTGTGGTTTTTGGAAAAAATGTCGCACTTCGATCGCGAAGTAATTCCCGAACGCCGCATGCACGCGAAAGGTTCGGGCGCTTTCGGCACATTTACCGTTACGCACGACATTACGCAGTACACAAAAGCTAAAGTATTCTCCGAAATCGGCAAGAAAACCGAAATGTTCGTTCGCTTTTCCACTGTTGCCGGTGAGCGCGGAGCTGCCGATGCAGAGAGAGATATCCGCGGCTTCGCCATGAAGTTTTATACCGAAGAAGGCAACTGGGATTTGGTTGGAAATAATACACCGGTATTCTTTTTCCGCGATCCGCTGAAATTCATCGACCTGAATCACGCGGTTAAACGCGATCCGCACACCAACCTGCGCAGCCCCAACAACAACTGGGATTTTTGGAGCAGCCTTCCAGAAGCACTGCATCAGGTTACCATCACGATGAGCGACCGTGGAATACCTAAAAGTTACCGGCACATGCACGGATTCGGAAGTCACACCTTCAGTTTTATCAACGACAAAAACGAACGCAATTGGGTGAAATTTCATTTTGTTACGCAACAAAGTATCGAAAACCTAACCGATCAGGAAGCAGCCAATTTGGTTGGAAATGATCGTGAAAGCCATCAGAGAGATTTGTTTGAAGCTATCGGTAACGGTAATTTCCCAAAATGGAAAATGTTCATCCAAATCATGACCGAAGAACAAGCCGAAAATATGCCGTACAATCCGTTCGATTTAACGAAAGTGTGGTACAAAGGCGATTTCCCACTTATTCCCGTAGGTGAGTTCGAACTGAATCGCAATCCCGAAAACTATTTTCAGGATGTGGAACAAGCCGCTTTCAATCCCGCGAACGTAGTTCCCGGAATCGGTTTTTCTCCCGACAGAATGTTGCAAGGACGTTTATTCTCTTACGGCGACGCACAACGTTATCGTTTGGGTGTGAACCATCATCAAATTCCGGTAAATATGCCCAAAGCAGCCATGGAAACATACAACAATTTCCACCGAGACGGACAGATGCGCGTAGACGGGAACCAAGGTGCAACGCTGCACTACGAACCCAACAGCTACGGTATATGGAAAGAACAACCGGAACACGATGAGCCGGTTCAGAAAGTAAGCGGCGACATTAAACGCTGGAACTTCCGCGAAGATGATGATAATTACTACGAGCAACCCGGAAAATTATTCCGCCTGATGACTCCCGATGCACAACAACGTTTGTTCGAAAACACCGCTCGCAATATGAACGGCGCAGAAGAGCATATCAAAATCCGCCATATCGGAAACTGCTTCAAGGCCGACCCAGCTTACGGAAGAGGCGTGGCCGATGCCTGCGGAATCTCATACGAAAAAGCAGGAATAAACTAATCAGTTTATCTTTATTATGGAAAGGTTTTCTTAACGGAAAACCTTTTTTGTTTTAAACACATCGATTTGAGGAACTAAAACTTGAAAGCATTTGTTTTAATTTCAGGAGACAAAAGAAAAATGACAAGGCAAAGAAAAATTTGGACAATCGGACATTCCACCCACCCTATTGAAGAATTTATAACCATGCTTAAATCCTTCCGGATAGAATTGCTGGTCGATATCCGAAGTTTTCCGGGTTCGAAACGCTACCCGCAATTCAACAAAGAAGTTCTATCAAATACATTGATTGAAAACGATATAGAATTTACCCATTTGAAAAATCTGGGCGGAAGAAGAAAAACAACAACCTATTCCCACAATACCGCTTGGCAAAATGCTTCTTTCAGAGGTTATGCCGATTACATGGAAACCGATAGTTTTAAAAAAGCAGCTGTGGAATTAGAGAATCTGGCTATTCAGAAAAGAACCGCCATAATGTGTTCAGAAGCTGTTTGGTGGAGATGTCACCGATCAATGGTTTCGGATTATCTGAAATTCAATGGATGGGAAGTATTGCACATTATGGGAATAGAAAAATCGGAAGAGCATCCTTATACAAAACCCGCCGTAACTGACGGTAATGAACTTTCGTACTCTCCCAAAAAAGAGAGTCAACTACCACTCTGGCCGAAAAATAGTAATGCATAATAAAAACTCCGTCGATCACAAAATTACGATTAACCATTCTTGTTTTTCAATAAAATAATTGCAACTTTTTATATTCTGAAATGTTAGTTAATTTGGAGTGGTGTTGATAAGTTTAATTTTTTAGCACCGAAATAAAAATGGATAATTTATTGCGTGAAATACAAAACTGTAGAGTTTGTGAAGAATTTCTTCCACTCGGGCCCAAACCGATAATCTCTGCAAGTTCCAAAAGCAGAATTGTAGTTATTGGTCAAGCTCCGGGACGGATTGTGCACGAAACAGGAATTCCTTGGAACGATAAAAGCGGCGATAATTTACGCGCCTGGATGGACGTTGACAAACCCACTTTCTATAATTCCAACAAGTTTGCCTTGATACCGATGGGATTCTGTTATCCGGGAAAAGGAAAATCGGGAGATCTGCCACCCCGCCCCGAGTGTGCTCCTTTATGGCACGAAAGATTATTGGATTTAATGACAAACGTAAGGCTAATTTTGCTTATAGGGCAATATTCTCAAAAATATTATTTACGTGAAACAGCCAAAAGTACTTTAACGGAAACCATCCATCATTTCGATACATATTTGCCTCGCTATTTTCCGCTGCCACACCCTTCGCCACGCAACAATATCTGGCAAGCAAAAAACCAATGGTTTGCAGAAAAAGTATTGCCCGAACTCAAAATAAGAGTTAAATCGGCTCTTTTATAAGCAATTTCGATGAGAGAATTTTCTAAATTATGTATCATTGCCGTCAGCTTTTAGCCGTTGGCCGTTAGCATGGCGATGAATTGTTCAACGAAAAGCCAATAGCTAATGGCTAATAGCCAATTGCAAGTGACGAAAACTTATTTTTAAAAAATCACAATCATTAAGTTCGTGGATTAATTAACTTTGTTGGCATTGTTTTTGTTATTATAGTAAATAAAAAACTATATTTGTAATCTACTATTTAGAAGAAAAGGAAGTTAATAAATGGATAATAATTTTTCTCAAAAAGTCAGAGACATCATGGCATACAGCCGTGAGGAAGCCGAAAGACTACAAAACAATTATATTGGTCCGGAACACTTAATGCTTGCCATTCTCCGCGATGGAGACGGCATGGCTATCCAAGTGCTTCAGGATTTTGATGTGGACATAAAACATTTAAAAAATTATATCGATGACAAATTTCGCCAAATTCAAGAACCGTATGACGGAACACGCGAATTGGTCATCAACAAAAGCACAGAAAAGACTCTAAAAATGAGCATATTGGAAGCAAGGCTAACTAAAAGTACCGAAACCGATTCGGAACACATCTTACTGGCTTTGCTGAAAGAAAAAAGCACACCTATTCACGACATTTTGGCACAATTCCAGCTCGATTATTCCAGTGCATTCTTATATGTAAAAAGCATACTCGATGCACGCGCCGAAAGCAGTGCGGATTCTCCCACAATGGGACCGAACTTTACCGACGATGATGAAGATGAACCGGGAGGGAAATCGTCTTTTAATCCGGGAGGACAACAAGGCGGTCAGCCACAGACAAAAAGTCCTGCCTCCGACACGCCGGTTCTCGATAATTTTGGAACAGATATCACCCGTGCGGCAATGGAAAATCGTCTTGATCCGGTTGTGGGACGGGAAAAAGAAATTGAGCGCATCGCGCAAATATTAAGTCGCCGCAAAAAAAACAATCCTGTACTAATTGGCGATCCCGGCGTAGGAAAATCTGCCATTGTAGATGGGCTGGCGTTGCGTATTGTGCAGAAAAAAGTATCGCGGGCGATGTTTGACAAACGAGTAATCGCCCTGGATATGGCTTCAATTGTTGCCGGAACAAAATATCGCGGACAATTTGAGGAACGTATCAAAGCTATTTTGAACGAACTTTCGAAAAATCCGAATATCATTCTCTTTATTGACGAAATCCACACCATCGTAGGTGCCGGAGGCGCAGCCGGATCGCTTGATGCAGCTAATATGCTGAAACCTGCGCTTGCACGTGGCGAAATTCAATGTATCGGTGCCACCACATTAGACGAATATCGCAAGAATATTGAGAAAGACGGAGCGTTGGAGCGTCGTTTCCAGAAAGTGATTGTAGATGCAACCACACCCGAAGAAACATTGCAGATCCTCAAAAACATTAAAGAGCGATACGAAGACCACCACAATGTGCGTTATACCGACGAAGCATTGGATGCGTGCGTGAAGCTAACAGAAAGATATGTTTCAGACCGTACTTTTCCCGATAAAGCTATCGACGCTTTAGACGAGTCCGGCGCTCGCGTTCATATTTCCAATATTTCTATTCCGAAAGCGATAGAAGAGATGGAAGAAGAATTAAAGACGGTAGAACAGATGAAAAATGATGCCGTAAAAGCTCAAAAATACGAGTTGGCAGCAAGTTATCGCGACAAACAGCGCCAGTTGCTATTGGCTTTGGAGGCCGAGGAGCAACGTTGGCAAAAAGAAATAAAAGAAAAACCCGAACTTGTTGACGAAGAGAAAATTGCCGAAGTAGTGGCCATGATATCGGGAGTTCCCGTACAGCGAATCGCTCAGGCCGAAGGCCAGCGTTTGTTGGAAATGAAAGACGAAATAAAATCACAAGTTATCGGGCAGGATGAAGCGGTAGAAAAAATAGCGAAAGCTATTCAACGAAACCGCGTAGGACTGAAAGATCCCAACAAACCCATCGGCACATTTATGTTTCTGGGACCAACGGGTGTAGGAAAAACCCACTTGGCTAAAAAATTGGCAGAATTTCTATTCGATTCGCACGAAAATCTCATCCGTATCGATATGAGCGAATACATGGAAAAATTCAATGTTTCGCGCCTGGTGGGAGCGCCTCCGGGATATGTGGGTTATGAAGAAGGCGGACAACTGACCGAGAAAGTGCGTCGTCGTCCGTACTCCGTTGTGCTGCTCGACGAAATAGAAAAGGCGCATCCCGACGTGTTTAATATCCTGCTTCAAATTCTGGACGAAGGACACATTACCGATAGTTTGGGGCGCAAAATCGATTTCAAGAATACCATATTGATTATGACTTCCAATATCGGTACGCGCCAGTTGAAGGATTTTGGCCGTGGAATCGGATTCAGCACCAACAATGATGTAACCGATAACGAATATTCGCGAAGTGTTATTCAAAAAGCGTTGAACAAAGCATTTGCTCCCGAGTTTTTAAATCGGGTGGACGATATCGTGATGTTTGATCAATTGAGCAAAGAGTCTATTTTCAAAATTATCGACCTCGAACTCAAAGGACTTTACAAACGTGTTAAAGAACTTGGCTACAATGTTGAACTCACCACCGAAGCTAAAGAGTTTATCGCCGATAAGGGCTACGATGTTCAGTTTGGCGCCCGTCCGCTAAAACGTGCTATTCAAAAATATGTAGAAGACGAAATGGCAGAAATGATACTTCGTACCGGCATTAAAGAAGGCGAAACCGTTCTGGTGGATTTCGATAAGGAGCAGCAGAAAATTACAATGAAAGTTGCCGAACACGAAGGTGTGGCGGAGTAATTTCACAACCTATTTTTGTTGTAGAGACGCAATGCTTTACGTCTCCCAATAAAGTGAGTCGGAACTCGCTTTACCCAATAAAGACGGAACATCAAAGCATTGTTCCGCTTTTTTATTTATAAAACTACGGCAAGTAAACAAAACGTTCTTTTCGGTTGTTATTGCCCATAATATCTCAAAAATATGTTATATCCTAAAATAAAAATTGAAGTCTGGACAGACATTATGTGTCCCTATTGCTACATCGGTAAAATTCATTATGAAAAAGCACTAAAACAGTTTGCCCACGCCAATGAGGTTGAGTTGATAATAAAAGCATTTCAGTTGAATCCCGATTTACCCGATAAAGGAAACGGCTATCCCGTGGTTGATTATTTGCTGGAAACTGCCGGCATTCCCGAAGACAGCGTAAATCGGATGTTTACTTCCATCGAAGCAATGGCCGATAATGTGGGCGTAAAATTTAATTTACGTAATGCCATAGCGGCAAACACAATGGACGCACATCGATTGATAAAACTGGCCGCAAAGAAAAACTTGGATTCCGATATTTTAATGCTTATTTCGAAAGCATATTTTGAAGATGCGCGAGATTACAGCAACATAGAATTGTTGGTAGAACTTGGGCAGAAAGTGGGACTTGACGAAACCGAAATGCGACAAATGTTTGCCGGAGATGACTTTAGAAAAGAAGTAATGCAAGATATTGAGGAAGCACACAAACTGGGTATCGATACGGTACCGACTTTTCTGTTCGAACGTCAGCAAGCCATTATCGGTTCAGAATCGGTAGCTGTTTTTCTGGATACACTCAACAAAACTTACGAGAACCGAAATCGAAAATCGGACAACAACACTCAGGAAAAACCGGAAGTGAGAAAAGGAAAGTCGTGCAATCCGGACGGAACCTGCGAACTATGATATGAAAAGAAAAGCTTTCGTTATTCTTTCTTTTTTCGTACTTTTACTTTCTTCATTACAATAAAAGATGTTTTATGGAATTCGAAAAGGTTACTCCAAAAGACAGTACTCGCTGGAACAAAGTTTGGGAACTGTATGAAGCAAGTTTCCCTCTTGCCGAGAGGCGAAAAATAGACGATCATATCCGCGCGTGTTCCGATTCACAATTTTCCCCCATTTCGGCATGGGAAGGCGGTGAACTTATTGGATTACTTTTCTATTGGGAATGGGATTCGTATCGGTATTTGGAGTATCTGGCGGTAAATCCCGAACTTCGTGGACACGGCTTTGGATCACAATTACTGCGCTATCTGCGCGACACCGATCACACTATTATTCTCGAAATTGACCCATTGATTAATGAGCTATCTGTAAGGCGATTGCAGTTCTACGAAAGAGCCGGTTTTACACTCACTCCATATAGATTTATGCATCTCCCCTACCGATTGGAATCGCAATCGCAGGAACTACTTATTCTGAGTTATCCAAAAATGATAACCAAAGAACAACATAACGATTTTCTGAAATTTATAGATAAGCGGGTTATTCTCTATTGCGAAGGTTATCCATTTGAATAATAGACAAGTACAAGAAGCTGATTAGTTTTACGGATTTAATACCGATTTCAGCAATCTGAGTGTTTGCAGCAAAATCTTCTCTTCTCTTTTTGAATCGGCAGTCATGGGATAAACAATGGCTTCTACTTTATTATCGTCGTCCATTAATCTAAGGTATCCACCAACTCCCCACGACATAATTCGGCTATCTGTCCGAAACTTCACAATACACGCCTCCTTGTCAGAATATGAGACAATAAAATTTCTGTCTATTTTTTGCAGCATTTCAGCGTAATGATTGTTCGATTTTGCCTTAAAAGTTAAGGTCGCTTTTTTTTGTCCGGAAAAAGTAGGTGGATCCGACTTCTCAGACTCCATATAGTCTAATCTACTGTAAAACAACCAGGTTAAGAAAGCAGGTGGCAATACGCCCGCGATGAAAAACACGAGTAACCATTGCCAAAACTGAATACGAATTCCCCAAAACAGACTGATAATCGCAATTACTGTAAGGTAGAATATTAAAAAAATAGACATCCAGCTAAGAAAGAGTTTCGTTGTAAATTTCATACAATTATTCTTTTAATGTAATTCAGGAAGAACAACTTCCAACGTAATATTGATATTTTTGAACCCCATCTCCTGCAAGAGCGATTTTACTGCAAGTTCCGCCTGACCATTGGCATCTTTCAGTACGCCTTGTTTTATGGCATCTTGCCTCATCGTTTTCTTTTCTTCAATCAGGGCATTGTTGTAATCCGATATTTTTATAGGATTGAAAGCGTTATCACTTTCGTCGTACACCTTCACGCTATTTTCATCAATAACAATATCTAAAATCTGCGCACGCGGCATAGAAACGTGAACATTTTCTCCATTGATATTCACTTTTATCCTACTGAAATCCACACCGGCTTTAAGATACCCATTGTATTTTAGCAAGAAATACTTATCGGTAAGCGGAACGCTGATATTCAACACCTTATAATTATCTTTATATCCAATTACACCGGCATAATTATACTTCACGGTTGCCAACTCCTGAATATGAACAATTTTACTCAAAACAGTAGAAGTATCATATCTTTTATCCTGAGCCTGTTTCATTTTACTTATACCCAACAATATAGCTAAAATAATTGTTGTGCCCAAGAAGAAGTAAGTTGAATTTCTTGTTTTTTTTAACAGTATATTTTCCTCCACTTAATTAACCTTATTTTATTATGTTTTTTAAGAAAAAGCCAAAGCAAATAAATCACTTAATCGCTGTATTTTATTCAGCTTACATTTTATATTTTCAGGATTTTCCGATGAAACTTCTAATCACTCCATAAAATCTTATATACTTTATTTTTACAAAAATAATAATTAAGTGCTTAGAAAATAACTTTTGTTGCTATTTTAATCAATTTTGTAACACTTACTTATATTTCTAACTGCCACAAATGTTTTTTCAGATCCACACAACCATTTTCTTTAAATAAAATGCCTTCTTCGCGAAGTAGAATTCGTTGTTTGTGCCAAAAAGGAGCTAATCTACCTTTACTATTCACCACTCGGTGACAAGGAAGATTTAATTCACTGGGAGCTTCATGAAGAGATTTTCCAACCATGCGCGAGTGTTGAGGTTTTGCGATAAGACGCGCAATTTGCCCATACGTCATAACTCTCCCCAAAGGTATCTGCTTGACTATGTTATAGACTTCTTGATAAAAAAAATGTTTATCCTCTCTCACTTTAATGATGAAAAAATAAAATTAATTAACGTGGGCTTGATGTAAGAAATGATGTTATTATATTAAAAATCATTATTGTCCGATAAAACGGCAATAGCGCTTCATAACACACATTACATCAATATAACATTAAATGAATGATCGCATATTTACCCATACCTATTTTCACGCTGATTTACGCTGATTTGTTTCGCTGATAAACGCAGAAAATCAGTCTATTTTTCCTTTTCTGCATAAATTTATGCTAAAATTTGCGATTATCTGCGTGAATATTTTTCAAAACAGCGCTTTAGACATATATACGGATATTCATATATTAAACTTCAAGTATCCGTATTTAGGTAATATCCATTTTGTAGAGCATAAAGGGGACTCTATTTGACAAGAATATCCATTAGATTCACTCCTCTTACAAAGACAATAGCCGGATTTGTAATAACCCGGCTATCATCTTAAAGTTATATTTTATTATTTCTGATCTTCCAGAAAACGACGCAATTGCTCTGCGTTTGTCTTTGCGGTAGCATCGCCACGAGCAGCCGCTTTATCTAAATACGATAATGCTTCTTGATATTTCTGTTTATGTATCAATGCAATAGCTAAATTATTCCACGATTGTGGTAAATCTTTAAACTTATCTAAACGAGCAATAGCTCCGTCCACATTTCCTCCTTCCAGTTCAACGGTAGCGGCATTCATGTTTGCTACAGGATTATTGGGATACATACGGGCTGCAATATCGAATACTTCTTTAAACTTTGCACTTCCCTTGGGATAACTCTGCGCCACATGAAACATCTCATTCAAACTCAACAATTGCGGGCGAGTATTAATAGCCGCTTTAGCTTCATTTACATCAAACGGACGAGCCACATAAGCGATAGTGTACTCGTTACGGCGTAACGGCGGATAATATGTTTCCAGCAAGGTTTTATATGTGCTACCTTTGGATAATCGACGTAGCGGTGCATCGCGAGCATCGAGATTGCTTACGGTGTTTATGATGTTTAGTATCTCTTGCTTATCGGCTATAGAAGATGCTTCTACCGCTTTTTTCAATCCAACCCAATCTTCACCATGCCACGCTACTTTAAATTGATTGCGGGATGTATTGTATTTCGAAGAAAGATAATCGGCAAAAGCGTTGGCACGGCGCTGCGACAAATCCATATTACTGCGCATATTTCCTTCGGGCGAGGCATATCCGGTGATGGAAAGAGCGGTAATGGTGAGATCCTTATCGTTTTGCACATCACGTATTATTTTATCTACTTTTGCCAGTTCGGCTGCATTGTTGCCAAAATCAGGCAAAATATCAGCTTTTCCCGCTTTGAAATTCAGTCGTGCCTCGTGACTTTCACTCCGTTGCTTCACCTCTTCTACCTCAGGTGTGAGATATGTCAACTGATAAGTAGGCTTAAAATCTTCGGGAAGAAGTCTTTCTGAAAGCAATCGCTGACTGCTACCCAATTCACATCCGGGACAATCTGCGCATGCTCTCACCTCCTCTTTTACTGTAAGTGTAGCACGACGCATCCAATTCTCCAGCGGAACAATTACCTGATATGGGATTATCTGTGAAGTTGCTTTTTTACGTGTTACAATCGTGTGGGGCTGTGTGGTAAAGAGTTGCTTTCCAGCTACGTTTATTGCTCTGCTTAATGCTTTTCCCCGTGTTTTACCGGTAACAACAATTGCCGGTAAATTTAATTGAGTAACACCATCTACCGAATTTAATACAGGTGTTAATACTACCATATGCTGATTGCGGATTTCTAAATTACTGATATCCACATCCATTTGTATATTCACATTTCCCGATTCTCTTTGGGCAGTTTGATTATTAAATGCAATTTGATTTGAATAATTCACTTGTGCGATAAGCGATACTGCTACTAACACAAGGCTTAGAAAGATATATATTTTCTTTTTCATCGTATTTTTCCTTTCTTAAGTTTAAAATATATACACAATAGACAATCCACCTTTGGTGGGACCAAAATAGTTTTTCTTGTTTTCTCCAATTTTAGATCCGTTTGGTCCTAAAGAGTGTATTTCATAATCAAAACGAGCATAGCCTCCTCCAATAGTAAACTCTAATCCCCAGTGATCATCAAGAATCCATTGATAGCCGTAGCTTATTCCCACACCAATTGCATTTCCCTTATACCAGTGGTTCTTTAAGCCGGCCAGTCTATCAATAGGTAAATCCCATCCTCCAAGGCTGTATAATCCCCCCACTCCATGCAAACCAAAGAAATGACCATTAAAAGTTTCGCATGTCCAATAGCGTAACTCCGGCCATACAACCCAGTGTTTCAACTGCTTGGTATCGCTAAATTTAAATGGATTAACTCCACCGGAAAGTTCTAAACTGATTTTATTTCCCAATGCAAATTCCAAACCTGCGTTAGGTGTTGCCGTAAACCAATACGGAATGTTTGTTTTTACTGCTACTTTTTGTGCTTGAGCACTAAAAGATAATCCTGCCACAAAAAGCAAGATTAATGATAGCGTTTTTAATCTGTACATCATATTTGCTTCAATTTATGTGATATCAACTATTGAAACAACTCAAAAACAAGAAAGTTTTTAAAATAGTACAGATTTATCGTTAAGTTTTTATTTCAACCTTCTAAGTTCTTTTAAAGTTTTATCGAATTGCTTAACACAGTAATCATTTAGATGTGCATAAGATGAAAAACCAACTTTTTCTTGTACTTCTTTAAAATTATCTGTCCGCAAAACTTCTATTTTTACTCGCTGTTTTTTTCTTGTCAATAACCACTGTTTTGGTGTCTCATTAAAAGTCTCTTTAAACCTACGAGTTAGTGTTTTTGTGGTCATATTGCAAGCGGCAGCTAAATCCTTAACGGTTTCCACATTTTTGGATTTTTCCCGAACCAATAATTTAAATGGATTTTTCGCTTCAATTACCGGATAAAAGAACATGGCATTTTCCTCTTTTGTATAAAATCCACGCATTATGAAGAAAAACTCACTCTGCTTTAATCCTTGCAAATGCCTACAAAGCATCTTGTTACCAATATACATTTGCATTGTATCTAAAAAATTAAGCATGTATTTATTGATAACCAATGAACGCACTTTCGAGTCTTCTACCGGTAAATATTCTTTTAAATTCATCAAGTTGAATTCATCACAAAGTAC
Source organism: Bacteroidia bacterium (assembly GCA_030538215.1). Taxonomy (GTDB): domain Bacteria; phylum Bacteroidota; class Bacteroidia; order Bacteroidales; family Dysgonomonadaceae; genus Petrimonas. The sequence continues at coordinate 1,015 of JAUNUM010000003.1, read as the reverse complement.
TTGTGGTCTATCAAAAGTGAGTAGAATTATTTGTGAATTCTCTATAGAATTCACAAAAACGGATTGATCAAACCCTATAGAATACATTTTAGAGCTTTCTAACTTTATCTTATATCCACTTTCATAAGTTAACTCTAATTTACCCGATAGTACAAAAACGAACAAATATTGATTAAAAAAATTGATATTTACAGGTATATTTTTCTTTACAAGGTATTTAGAAAACGTACATTTATCATCTGAAAGATAGTTTTTACATTGTAAATGTTCGTTGATATAAAGCAGGTCGCCCATAGATAAGATAAAATTGATATCTTGCAAATATATTTCTTTTTGAGTTAAAAGCATATAATCCTATGCACGTTAACAAATACTGTGGAAAAATTCCACAGTATTTCTCCAGTATCCATAAAAATATCTTTAAATCTCCTTAGCTATCCTACCCTCTGAGCAAAAAAAGTTATTATTGGAGAAAGGAAGAGCACAGAGAAAATTCGTACGCGCCCTGCGGTTCCAACCGCAAGGCGTATAACGCACGCGTGCTACAAATAAATAGCCGGGCAGTATTCGCAAACACTTGCCCGACTATTCCAACACAGTTGCCCAACAACATCCGGCAGCAGGACAACTACCAACAACTAATTGCTCAAAGAGCCGGCATCTTTGAATTTGGTTTTGTATTATTAGTGTCGTTGTAGAGACGTCATATCCGTCAAAGGTCGGACACAGTGGCGTCTCTACGGTGCAATACCTCCTCCCAACCTCCTCCCAAGCCCCCATCCCCTGCGGGACTTCCCCCAAAAGGGGAAGAAAGCGGATAAGACAGTTAAAGAGGAGCGTACTATCGATTATACATTAGATGCGTTAATCGGTAGTTGTCGTCCCCTCTTAAAAATGTTTGACCGATACCTTTCCCCTTTTGGGGGAAATGCCAAAGGCAAAGGGGGTGAGGGGATTGAGGGGAGGTTGATTTGTTTATGCGCCGTGCAGTTTGTAACCGCAGGGCGCGGTGAAT
>JAUNUM010000082.1 GCA_030538215.1 Bacteroidia bacterium | reverse complement strand
TATTTCACCCTCAGAAATGGACATTTCACATCGAATGGACATTTCTTGATGAGAAATAATCCTTTCCGGGTGTCTTTTTGTGATTTTACTTGTGCCAATTATGTTATCCGGTACTAAGAATCTGTTTTAAGTTTACCGAATAAACTTATTAAAGTACCCCTCGTTCAGAATCTGGTGTGTTACGAACTTTCCGTCACGGAAAACGCTGTATTTCGTAAACGGAACACAATGATTTTGAGCCTGCTCTTTGGTTTCTATTTTTATGGTTTCTACGGCGAAACCTTTTTCGGCGGCAACCACTTCAACTTCGGCAACATAATATTCGGTAAACGGACAACCGTTGGAGTAGTAAATTGTTAATCCGTTTGGGTTGTCACATTCTGCTTGGCGAACGCAATCTTTGAATTGTGGAACAGGAGCGTCTTCTTTGAACGGTTTATACCACAACTCGAAATGCGGTACTGCCGAATCACACTTCTCGAAACCTTGTAATTTGAAAAACTTACTGTTGTTGAGGAAGGGACGTTTTTTATCGCTTGTTACCACAACAATACCATTTTTGTCTTTTGCATCGGCAAAACATTCCTGTAATAGAGCTTTTCCATAACCTTTTCCCTTATATTGCCCCGATACCCAAAAGCAATCGATAAACATATAGCCCGGTGCATTAATGGGACACCATGCGTTTTCTGCCGGAACGTATTCTATAAATACTTTTCCACGAATGTCGAATTTTTTGAACGTGAAACCGTTTTTTAGGTTTTCGGTAATCCATTGTTTTCTGGCTTCATAGCCTTCTACGGCTTTTTTATCGGAAAAGGCGCAACAGATGTGTTCGGTGGTAATATTTTCAGAAGTAAGAGAGATAATTTTTTCCATGATTATTGTGCTTGAAATCGTAATACTGTTTTCAACTTTTCGGGATTTCCGCGGCGCGGATCGGAAATATATATTTCCCGATGCGTCATCGATATTCGCTCCAAATTATTTTCATGAGCAAAGGTTTCCATTTGGGCAAACGAGGCCGATTCGTCGTCGTATTTACCGATGTGCATCATCTGCACACATTTACCTTCTTCGATTACTTCAAATTTTGCTTGCGAAAGAAGCATCCGACGGCTTTGAGTCCGTCTGATGCGTAAAAATTCACCCGTCAGACTGGTAATTGGTCAAACGGTTTTGTTAATTTTTCCACCTGTCCAATCGTTTCATTCCGCGGGAAAAGAGCCACGCCATAAATTTGTTGTGTCCGCCTTCAATCATCATTTTGCGACAATGCTCTTGAAATTCTTTCACGTCGTTCGTTTTGTACGTAAACTCTCCGTTCTGAAAGCAATAGCTACAGTATGTGCGGTTTTTTGTGTTATCGGCATTTGTTCCCCCGCCGTTTGGGTCACGCTGCATCGGCATGCCGCAGCTTTGACAAGATTTGTTTTCTTTTTCCATAATTGTTTATTTTATCGGGATGTGAATTTTAGTAAGTAAATCGTTTTCGGATACTCGTTCGGGATTGTTGACGTATTCTTCGAACGACACGGAGTCGCGCAGTTCGAACTCGCTTTGGCGATAAATATTGTCGTACATATTTTGCAACCCGTTGTAGCTTCCGCAATGCGTGTAAACCGCGAATCGTCCGGTAGGGATGGTGTAGTTGCCGACTGCTCCTTCGGGCTTGATTCTCGCCGAAACAGTAGCGCAGGCGTAAAAGCGGCACTTGTCGGATTGCGTGATGTGCGGGCTGTCGAAACTTATTCCAATCCATCGGGTGAACGGTGTAAGCAGGTTGCGACTGTACATATAATCGCCGAGTTTGTTCCAGCCGTCGGTGAAAAGTTGCGCGTCGCCGTATTTTCCGATAATGCGCACATAAGCCAACGATTGCGAAGGTAGTTTTTCAACGGTTGGAGATAGATGGAGTGGAGTGAATAATCTCGATTCGGCGATTCGCGAATATTCTTCCGGATTTTTTCGAAAATCCGATGGTGTAACACCGAATTGTTTTTTGAAAGCTTTCGACAGAGCGTGCAGGCTTTGATAACCGCAGTTGTCGGCAATATCGGTGACGGATTTGGTACTATCGGTGAGTTGTTGTGCTGCCGTTTCGAGGCGCAACCGGGTAACATAAGTTCCAATCGGTTCACCGATAACAGACGAGAAAATGCGATGAAAATGAAATTGCGAAATGCACGACAAATCCGCCAGTGCCGTGAGCGAGAGCTCTTCGTTTAAGTGGCTGTTGATGTAGTCTACTACGCGGTTTATGGCTTGTTGGTGCTGGTTTTGCGTACTTTCTTTCATCATATTTTTATTTTCAATGATGTAAAAGTACAGTATTTATCGGAAAACTATTTGTCCTGCATTGCTAATTTTGTAAATGAGTTTAGTTAACATCTGTTTTTTGTTGTTTTACTTGTTGCCAAATCAGCCACCCAAGAGCGAGTAACATAATAAGCAACGCCACATACGCAATTCCATCCGTAATTTTTATGCTCGTCGGTTCAAAACGGAACTCAACGGTATGTTTTCCTGCCGGAATGGGCAGTGCGCGAAGCGTGTAATTGGCGCGAATCATTTCGGCAGGTTGTCCATCGATGGTAATTTTCCATCCTTTTGGGTAATACACTTCGGAGAAAACGGCGAGTTCGTCTTTTTTCGCATCCACGTTGTAGGTTAGAAAATCGGAATCGTAATCGACGAGTTGAATCGTTGAAGCCGAATCGGCCGGAGTTACGTTAAATCCTTGCAAAATAGATTCAAACTTTTTATCAGCAACGGCTTGAGTATGTAAATCGATGGTTGCGAGCGCGTCTATTTCTTCATCGGCATTATTCACAAATTGAATATCGTTTACAAACCACGCATTGCCCATAGCATACGGATTTTCGATGGGTACGGTTCCGTTTTGCGTGGGCATAATCACCCATTTCGCGTTGAGCATATTCAATACTTTAAATCCGTCGGCGTTTACGGAGTCCATTGCGCCTTGCGTGTTTACGATATCTTGTTGTAGCGCAGGTATTTCTTTGCCCAAATGCACATCGATTATATCTTGATAACGACGCAGTTTTGCCGCGTGATATCCGCCGATAACTTTGTGATAATAAGGCGTTACGCCATCGTTAAACGTGGAAGTTGCCATATTCAGCACCCGATAATATTTGGTGGTATCTTGCAAAATAAATTCATCGGCAGGTGATTTGGTAAATAGTTGTTGCTGATTGGATTTGGGGGTGAAATCGCCGTCGTTGAGATAGCGTTTATTTACGCTCCACATATCAATGAGGCACAAAATCAGTATCGCGCTTACCGCCCATTCTGCTTTCAGTTTTTTATTGATAAGCAGCCACAGCACAGCCGTTCCGATGATGATAATAAAGAAACTACGCCAAGCATCCGCGGTAAAAATAGAAACGCGCATATCGGTAAGATTTCCGATAACTGCTTGAATATGTTCTGCCGGAAGCGATTGCAACGCTTGCATCTCGCTTGCCGAAATGTATGAGGAGAAAAATAGTTTTGGCGCGATGGCAAAAAGCAGCGCAAAACCGCCTGTCAGCCCCAGACTGATATACAGGTATTTCATGTTGCTTTTCAATATTTCCGGCTTTTGAATAATCTCTTTTACCGCCAGTGCAGCCAGCAACGGAATGGTAAACTCTGCCACAACCAAAATAGATGAAACCGTGCGGAACTTATTATACATGGGCACATAATCGATAAAGAAATCGGTAAGCGGCATAAAGTTTTTGCCCCATGAGAGCAAAATCGAAAAAACGGTACCCGCCAAAAGCGCCCATTTCATAGGCCCTTTTACAATAAAAAGTCCAAGGATAAATAATGTCAGCACAAAAGCGCCCACATAAACCGGCCCCGAAGTTCCGGGCTGATTACCCCAATATTGCCCGATTTGTCCGTAAAGTTCCCTGTATTCCGGCCGGGCTTTTTCCATAGCTTTCGCGTTTTCCGACATCGGAACGGAGGCTCCGCCTTTGGTGTTGGGAACGAGCAACGTCCACGTTTCGCTCACGCCGTAGCTCCATGCCGTAATATAATCGCGTTCCAATCCGTTATTTGATTTATTTTCGGCACCGTGGTGCGAAAGTTCCGATTTGCCGCGCATGGTTTCTTTCGAATATTCGTAGGTATGGTACAAGTTAGAGGCGTTTGCCGCCACTCCAATCAATCCGACAACTACCACCACGGCAGTCGATTTCAAAAAATCGGGTAGTTTCTTCTTCCGAATGGCTTCCACAAAAAAGGCAACCACCATAAAAAACATCAGAAAGAAGAAATAATAACTCATCTGGATGTGGTTTGCCGATATTTGAAACGCTACGAAAATCATAATCAACAGCGCACCAAGCAGATATTTCTTTCGGTAAACATAGACCAAACCCGCAATTGTAGGCGGAATATACGCCAAGGTAATGAATTTCCAGATGTGTCCCGCGGCAATGATGATGAAAAAGTACGACGAAAAAGCCCAGATAATCGCTCCCAAAGCGCTGATAAGTGGTGATGCTTTAAACGCGCGCATCAGAATATAAAAACCAATCAGCATGATGAAAACCAAGTAAACGTAGTTGGGCAAAAACAAGGAATATGCTTTTTTCGCCAAATCCTGCGGCTTGCTCGAATCGTAAGTGGGACTCATTTGATACGACGGCATTCCGCCAAACATTGAGAGATTCCAGCGCGTGCGTTCACCATCGTGGCGCGCCATAAAATCGCGCTGCTCTTGCCCTTGCCCAATGGCGGCAAGCGAGTCGTGCTGCGTGATTACGCGCCCATCCATTACGGCGGGAGCGAAATAGATAAACGAAATAAGGATAAATACCGCTATTACAATAATATCGGGAAGAAATTTCTTGAAGCTCTGGGGATTTTTCATTATTATAATCTTGTGAATTTATTTTCGAAGCTAATTTGACCTAAGTACTACTTATTACAACGCTTGCTTTGTTTAAAATGCAAATTTACAAGATTATTCTCGTAAAACTATCTTTTGTTACTCGTAAATCGCTCTAAAGTTTCCTTCCTTAAAATTTTATTTGATACGGAATAAACGAATTTCGGAATATAAAATAGCTGTCTGGGTATCTCGTGTTTTTGTAAATAGTGCCTTAATTTTCTCGTGAATTCTGCTTCTTTTTCTGCAGAATATGGGTTAGATTCAATAACCAGAACAACTCTGTTGTCGAGTGCTTCGTCAGGGACAGATGTGATGAAAAAGGGTGAGTCAATCAGCGTTTCCAGTTTCTTTTCGATGGCTTCGGGAGAGATTTTTATTCCGCCGGAATTTATTATTGTATCAGCTCTGCCTATCCATCGAAATGAATTATCACCCGTAAGTTTTACGATGTCATTGGTTACAAACTCTGTGTTGGACAAATGAGGAGCAGTTATAACAAGGCAGCCGCGTAAATCCTGATGGATGGAAACGCCATCAAGAACCGTGAAATCTTCCGATTTGTTTTCTCCGTTAATACGCCGTAACGCAATGTGCGAAGCAGTTTCAGTCATTCCGTAGGTTTCGTATAGCGCCGTCGGAATTTTCTGTGCTATCGTTTCGAGTTGTAAGCCGACACTTCCACCACCCACAATGCAGTTTCTTATTGATGCTTTTTTCATGTTCTCTATCGAGTTTTGCAACTGATAAGGAGTAATAGCTGCAAAATCGATGGGAGAGTGTAGTTCTGCAAAAGGATTAGCTGTCGGTTTACTTGTAATAAGATTGAATTTACCTTCAATTGCCCTTACCAGCATCATTTTTCCAGCAATATACGAAGCAGGCAAACATAGCAACGCCACCTTGTATTCATCCATTCCGAAAAAATAGTTTGTTATCTGGGCAGAATTACGCATAGCTGTTTTCGACAGCAAAATTTCCTTAGGTATCCCTGTGGAACCGGATGTGTGTAACACAACTGTATCTGAGTCATTGAACCATGCTGCAAGAAAATAAAAAATATCTTTTTCCCATTCTTCACAGGTTGCTAGGGCTTGTTCTGTTTTTTTTGCATCGTATAACAGACCATTTAATTTTATGTGCATTTTTTCAATCATAAAATAGAGCTCAAATCCCAATTGCGATGTCTGTTGTAAAACAATTGTGCGTTTTTTATTTCGAGGGGTGAGGGGATATTATTTTCGTAAAGCATTCCTGTGCCCAGTCCTTGCGGAAGCGCTGTGTGAAGCGATGCCGTCCATTGCGCGATGGCATTTAACCCTACATTGCTTTCCAATGCCGATGTTATCCACCATTCGATATTGTTTTTCTCTGCCAACGTTATCCATTGTTCCGCGACGGTGAAGCCGCCTATTAAGGATGGTTTTAAGATAATGAAATGGGGCTTTATCTCTTCGAGCAATATTTTGCTGGGTGATATTCCTATCAGTTCTTCATCCAACGCGATGGGAATGGGCGATTTTTCACAAATTACAGCCATTTCTTCCCATTGGAGAGGTTTTATAGGCTGTTCGATAGAATGGATATGGTATTCAGAAAAAAGTTTCAGATTTTCCAATCCATTTCCGGGATTAAAGCCACCGTTGGCATCCAACCGGATTTCGATATCATCAGGCGAAAACTCTTTTCTTATATCGGCCAGTATGGCAAGTTCGGTTTCCAGTTCCAAAGCACCTACTTTTATTTTTATACATCGGAATCCTGTATCTATTTTCTCATGAATCTGTTTCCGCATAAACTCTTTATTTCCCATCCACACCAATCCGTTGATGGGAATTCCGGTTTTTCCTTCCGAAAATGAGTTCTGAAACAATTTGCGTGAACCACCTTGTTTTAGGTCTGTTACGGCCGTTTCAAGTCCAAAAGCGATGGAAGGAAATTCCGGCAGTTTTAGTTGCGTAATGTCTTTTCCCCGATTGATGTCGGAACAGAGTTGTTCGAGTGTTTGTTGGTAACCGTCTGGTGGGTCGATGCTGAGTCCCGGTATGATGGAGCATTCACCGATTCCCGTTGTTTCGTTTTCTTCCAGAATCAGAAACGATGAAGATTTGTTGTGTAAAATTCCGCGCGATGTGCCCGCCGGAAATTTAAACTGGAAGTTGATGGTTGTGTGACGGGCTTTCAGCATAGGGATTGATGAAAATTATTGCTATAATTTGATAGTAGTTCGGTTCTAATTCAATAGTAATTCAGTTGTAATTTGTTGTGGCGTTGAATAGTTCAAAGCCTTGCTAATAGCCAATGGCTAAAGGCCAACAGCCATCATTTGTCCAATTTTACGGCATTTTGGGATATTTCCCAAAATCGGGTTTGCGTTTTTCCAGAAACGCCCGTTTTCCTTCGTGAGCTTCTTCGGTCATATAGTAGAGCATAGTGGCATTTCCGGCAAGTTCCTGAATGCCTGCCTGTCCGTCTAATTCGGCGTTCAGTCCGGCCTTAATCATGCGCAATGCCAGCGGGCTGTGATTCATCATTTCCTTGCACCATTTAACGGTTTCGTTTTCCAATTCTTCAAAAGGAACTACTGTGTTTACCAATCCCATATCGAAGGCTTCCCAGGCCGAATATTGACGGCAGAGGAACCAAATTTCGCGGGCTTTTTTCTGTCCGACAACACGTGCCAGATAAGATGAACCGAATCCGGCATCGAAGCTTCCCACACGCGGGCCGGTTTGTCCGAAGATGGCGTTTTCCGACGCGATGGAAAGGTCGCACACAACGTGCAGCACGTGCCCGCCGCCAATAGCATATCCATTTACCATTGCCACAACGGGTTTGGGAAGACTACGAATTGCTTTCTGCAAATCCAGCACATTCAGGCGCGGTACGCCGTCTTTGCCGATATATCCGGCAATGTTTTTTACGTTTTGGTCGCCGCCGGCGCAAAAAGCCTTGTCGCCTTCGCCGGTAATTACCGCCACGGATATGTCGTTGCTTTCGCGGCAGTAAACCATCGCTTGCAGCATTTCCTGAATGGTGTCGGGTGTAAACGCGTTGCGGTATCGCGGACGATTGATGGTGATTTTGGCGATTCCTTCGAAATATTCAAATTTTATTTCTTCAAACTCTTTTATAGTTGCCCAGGTTCTCATATTTTTTTGTTTTTAATGTCGGGGTTACGGGTTACGTAGAGACGCGATGCATCGCGTCTCTACTTGGGTTTAGAGCTTTACATTCCGGAAATATCCGCGATATGCTTCTGTGTTGGTATCACTATCTGTAAATATTTCTAATATTGTAGCTCTTGTTGAATTGAAAAGCGTATCGATTTTTGATGATAATTCTTCTGTTTGGGAGCACGAAAGATAATCAATTCCGTACGCTTCGGCCAGTGATTTTATTTTTACGTGATGCGGAGTTGTGAAAAGCTCCAGACAATTGCTCATCAGTTGTTTGTCACCAATGAATCGGAAAATATTACCGCCGTTATTGTTCATTACTATAATTTTTAAGTTGTTTGACACGTGGTTGTTCCACAGTCCGTTAGTTCCATAAATGAATGAAAGATCTCCTGTGAGAAAAACTGTCAGTTCATCTGACGTAAAAGCGTAGCCGGCGGCTGTAGCCAAACTACCATCAATTCCCGAAACACCCCGATTACAGAAATAAGCAATACGGGATTGTGCCGGAAAAAGTTGTGTCCATCGTACCGGAGTGCTGTTGGATAATTGTAAAACGGCATTTTGCGGTATTTGTTCTAATACGGCTTTTGTAATCGTCATATCCGATAGCACTGTACTATTAACAAATGCCTGATGTTGCTTTTCCATTATACTGACTTCCGATTGGTAAAGATTTGCAAAGCTACTTTCTGTTTCATTGGAAAGCATCAATGGCAGCACATCCGTTGCTTTTACCGGTAATATTTTGGTAAGACTGTGATAGGTGTCGGCATACGGCATTGTCGATTCTACTTGCCATTGCTCCGTTGCCGGGTGATTCCGCAAAAATATTTTCAATTGTTTACAAATAGCGGAGTTTCCTATGGTAACAAGTAAATCGGGAGCAAATTTGCTGTTGTCCGTTTTGTTGTTTATTCTCGAAAATAACGATTCCGGTTGCGTGACAACGTATTCTCCGTTTATGTTGGATAAGTTTTCAGCAATCACCACCACATCCGATTGTTTAGATAGTTTATCCGCTAATTCATTCATTGCTTCGTTTTTCGGGAAAATACCGAAAACAATAAGTTTGCGTTTGTGGCGTGTCCAGTCGGTTTGTAATTGTTGCAGCTGAGTGTCTTCTATTTTCGTCGCAACTTTTGTTGTTTTAATTATTTTGGGTTGGCTGTGCGTTTCCGGAAGTGATGAGTAAACCGGTTCTCTCACCGGTACATTAATGTGTACAGGTCCTTGCGGATAAGTGAGGGCGGTATCGATGGCCTGAGCAACCTGTCTGTCTGAAAATTTTAAATCGGTTTTCGAAACGGTTTCTACGGGAATTGTAAATGATGCCTTAATGTAGTTGGCGAAAATATTATCTTGCCGCAGGGTTTGTCCGTCTGTCTGATCTATCATTTCCTGTGGTCGATCAACCGTAAATATAAGCAGAGGCAGGTGCTGATAGTAAGCTTCGGATATTGCCGGTGCATAATTGAGTACGGCAGTTCCCGATGTACAAACAAGTGCAACCGGACGACTGTCTTGTTGTGCCATACCGAGTGCAAAATATGCAGCCGATCTTTCATCGGTAATACTCAAACAATCCATTTCGCCGTGTTCGGCAAAAGCAAAAATAAGCGGAGCATTGCGCGAACCGGGTGAAATAACGACTTTTTGCACGCCGTAACGAAAGCATATTTCGGGAATATTTTTTATTCCTTGTCGGAAATGAAAATCCATTATAAGAGTTTATTTAGAATGTTGCTCTGCCTGTTTTCTTGAAAAAATATGGATACAGAGATTCGGAAAACAAAAATAGCAACAATATTTCATTCTTTCGGTATTTTTCGAAATCTCATTAGTTTTATCGAGGGTTGTGGTTAGGTTGAAAATCAATTACGTTTTGGATGGTTTTCATTTTGTTTTCGGTTTCATTCCATTCATCCGTGGCGACAGAAGAAGCCGTGATTCCCGCTCCGGCATAAAGAACGTACACTTCGCCTATCAGTTGAGTACAACGTAAATTTACGTAAAGGTTGGTTTGTTGACCGAAGTTTACCGGTCCCAGAAATCCGCAATAATACCTGCGACTGTGGCGCTCGTTTTCCAAAATAAAGTTGCAGGCTGACTGTTTGGGGAATCCGCCAATTGCGGGAGTGGGATGCAGTTGTAGCAGTAAATTTTCGGTCTGTTGTCCATCTTTTTGGAGTGGAAATTCGAAGGTTGTTTGCAGATGAATCAATTGTCCGGCTTGTATATTGCGTGGTTCTGACCTTTTATAACCGCTTATTTTGCTTTCTTTGAGAATGTTTTCTATGAAATCGGATACAATTTCCTGTTCTTCCCGCTCTTTTTTCTCCCAGATGTGTTCGTCCACCGATTTTTCCGTTTTATATTGCGTTCCGGCTAACGATACTGTTTTTGCTGTGTTGTTCTTATTTTCTATTGTTAGCAATAATTCGGGAGTGGCACCGGCCCAGCATCCTGCTTCGGGTATCTGAAACAGGTAAGTCATTGCCGTGGGATATTTATCGGAAAGATTGCAGAAAAACTCTTCAGTTCGAAAATTTTCGGATACTTTTGTCACTTTTATTCTCGAAATCACAACTTTATCCATCCGCTTTCTTTGCGTAAGGGAGATGACTTCGGTTACATTTGAAAGAAATTCTTCGCTTGAAGTCGTGAGCGGAGTGGATGGAATTGCTTTTTCTGTTTCGATATCTTTGTACCGATTTATTTCTTCGAAAATTTCATCACCGAAGTCGCTGTTTTTCAGAATAATATCGGGAGAAATAAAGAAAGTGTTGTCTGCTTTTTTATTGCTAAAAGGGACTACAATAAATCCCCGTTTTTCTTCGATTTGTTTGAAAGAGGATATGCGCTCCGGATTCGATAACTGTATAAATGTGTAAATATCCGGAGTGTTTGGTAACCGATACGAAACAAATGGAATGTTTTTGACCAACAAAATGCGAAGAAGCGCTTTCAGATTGATATTTTTATCGATTTGTTGGCTCATCAGGCGTTGTCTTCTTTGTTTTTTACGGGTAGTATGGAGTTGGTCAGACGACAAATTGAAAGTAACTTCCTGTTTTTATCTTCTATTCTGATTTCCCATACATGTCTGGCTTTTCCTTGATAGACGAGTGTGCCTGTTGCTTTTACTTCACTTTCGTTGGTTGACGCCACGTGACTGCCGGAAATCTCAACACCCAATACCATAAAATCTTTGCTGTTTAATATTGCCAGAGAACCGGCGCTACCGATTGTTTCGGCTAAAGCCATTGAAGCTCCGCCGTGCAGACGTTTCATAGGCTGTATGGTCCGGTTGTCAACAGGCATTGTGGCAATGATATGGTTTTCTCCTATTTCGGTAAACTCTATACCGAGATGGTCTATCATTGTATTCTTGCAGATGTTGTTTAGTGTTTTTAAATCCATGTTTTGTGAATTTTGAGTTGAGGGTATTTATTCTTTTGCGTGATTAAATTTGAAATTATGGGTTGTAAAATACAAATTTACGGAATAAACTCGATAAGCTGCAAATAAAAACAGCGAAACAAAATTTGTCTCGCTGTTTTTTGAAGTTTTATTTTTTAAGTTCGCTAGTTAAAACTATGCACTTTAGTGCAAGACTTTAGT
>JAUNUM010000002.1 GCA_030538215.1 Bacteroidia bacterium | reverse complement strand
ATGCCATATGCAAAGATACAAAAAAATATGTTATATTATAATGATTTGACTATAAGTCGATAATATGTGGAAACTTTCCCCATTTGTAAAGAAAAAAAATCAACAAAAAAGGGACAAAGCTTTTGTTGATATCTTTGTGCCGAAAATTGTAGAGCAAGTTGTTTAAATTTTAAAAAAGCTATTTACTAGATTATATCCCAAAATTAAATGTTGAGAAAAGTTCGACTTCTTATAGTTTTGTTATTGACGGGGGCGATATTCTCTGTCTATTCACAAAAAGTAGCAGTAAAAACTAATTTTGCCTATTGGGGCGCTGTAGGATCACCTAATGCAGCGCTAGAAATTGGCTTAGGCAAAAAAATGACTCTTGAGTTAGGTGGCGGTTTCAATTTATGGACATTCGAAAATAATAAAAAAGCCAAACATTGGCTTGCCCAGCCCGAGCTAAGATATTGGTTCTGTGAAAAGTTCAACGGTCATTTTGTGGGTCTGCATGGACATGGCGCACAATTTAATATTGGTGGCTGGAATATTCCGGTAGGACGGTTGGAGAAGTTTAAAAATAACCGGTACGAAGGATATCTCTACGGTGCCGGATTAAGTTATGGTTATCAGTGGGTGCTGAGTCCGAGATGGAATTTTGAAGCAAGCGTGGGCGCCGGTTTTGCGCGACTTCATTACGATAAATATCCTTGTGTAACTTGCGGTTCCAAGTTAGGCGAGGGCAAGTATAATTATTGGGGTGTAACCAAGGCGGCTGTGTCGTTAATTTATGTCATAAAGTAAGCAAAAGAAAATGAGAACAAAGTTATATTTACTCACTATATTATTTTGTGCAGCCTTTATGGCACATGCTCAATGGGAGAGTTTAACGCATGCCGTGGTAAAAAATCAATCCGTGATAAAGCAAAACGACAGCCTGTTTGTAGCAATGGATATAGATATAAGCCGCATGGATATATCAACACAGCACATGGTTGTTTTCACGCCCGTAATAGAATCGACCGATGGCCGTGTGGAGCGAAAACTGGCTCCGGTGGTTGTAAGCGGAAGAACACGCAACAACGTAATTGCGCGTACACAAATGCTTTACGGAACACCCGTTTTTGAAACAGAACCGTTTGCAGTAGTAAAAAGGAACAACCGTGGCGAGCAAATAATAACGTACACCACTTCCGTTCCTGTGGGAAACTGGATGAAAAAAGCCCGTTTAGTTCTTAGGGAAAACATAACAGGTTGTGCCGAATGCGAAATTGCACAAAACTCCCTTTCGTTGGCAGACAATATTTTGCCCGAACCTTTCGTGCCTACTTATAAGCTTACTTACATAATGCCCGAGGTGGAGCGTGTGAAAAAACGTTGCGAAACCTGCGTGGCACGCCTCAATTACAAAGTTGCCCGCGCCGAAATTTTACGCGATTTCGGCAATAATGCGCAAGAGCTTGCATTGATAGACGAAACTGTTTCAGAAGTGAAATATAATCCCGATGTTGTTATAACCGATTTAGTTGTATCGGGATATGCTTCGCCTGAAGGCTCGTTTGAAAGCAACATGCACCTCTCGGAAAAGCGAGCAAACTCGTTGGCTAATTATATTTCGGCAAGATTTGATTTGGCACGCCAAAAAATGGAGATAAAATGGTATGGCGAAGATTGGAAGGGCCTGGAAGAAGCAGTAAAAGACTCCGATATTGCGGACAAGAATGCTATTTTGGACATCATTAATAATGTGTCGAATCCCGATGCGCGTGATGCTCGGTTGAAACAACTTTCGGGTGGACGAACCTACAAAGAGTTGCTGAATACACTTTATCCTCCATTGCGCCGAAACGAATACCTTATTAATTATGAGGTAAGAGCATTCAACGTGGAAGAAGCCAAGCAGCTTATTAAAACCAAACCGCAATTGCTTAGCTTAAACGAAATGTATTTAGTGGCAGAAACCTATCCCGCCAGCAGCAGCGAGTTTAAAGAAGTATTTGATATTGCGCAGCGCATGTTTCCCGACGATGCTATTGCTATAATGAACGTTGCCGCGGCAGATATTGAAAACGGCAACAACCAAAACGGAATTAATCGGTTGATGACGATTGAAACCGACCCACGTGCGTGGAACAATATAGGTGTTGCTTACGCCAGAATGAGCGAATTAGATAAAGCCCGAACCTATTTTGAAAAAGCAGCCGCACAAGGCGATGCCGATGCGAAAGCAAATTTAGAACAATTGGAAAAAGTATTGAAAGATAAATAGACAAGGATACAAGAGGAATCTGTGTCCTTGGTTATTTTCAAGCATTAATAATATATAAACAAATTTAATAAACTAAATTATTCATTTCTTAATTAATTAAAAGTATGAAACTAAACAAATTATTCTTAATCGGAGCTATCGCCCTCGGGTTGGTGGCTTGTAACAATGAGGAAGAAATTCCTACACCGGAAACAGAAGGAAAGTATTTTGTGAGTGTTGCATTTACATTATCTTCGCCTCAAACAGCTACACGTGCGAATTCGATAAATCCTGATTCGCAAGAAGGAACAACCGATGAAACGAGCCTAGCCAATGCATCAGTTTTGGTAGTGGCATTAAAGAGTTCTGATAAAAGTTATGCTGCATCTCAAGTGTTTCCCATCAGTGCTTTTACTGGAACCGCTACTGCAGGTCAATACATACCTAAGGAAGAAGCGGCTCTTCCTGTAGCTGAATTGGTAGATTACGATGTTTGGGTTGTAACTGGACCGCAAACTCTTCTTGACAATTTAAAGACTGAATTTGATGCAGCTCCGGCAAAATTAACCGGTAAAACAGTAACCACTGCCTTAACAATTACAGATGTAAGTGCTTTAACCAGTGCTCAAGCATTTGTAATGTCTTCTCGTTCTTTTGACAATACTACGCCAACACCTGCAGCTATAACAGCTGTAGCTAAGGCTCAAGACACCAAAGCTGCGGCAGTTGCCAGTCGTGCAAAAGTATTGTTGGATCGTTTGGTTGCTAAAGCTACCGTGAAAGTAGATGCAGCTTTTGCTTCTACAAATTCCAGTTTTACGGCAACTGTTAGTGGATGGACTTTGGAACAAGGTAAGCCGCAAATGTATACTGTAATGCAGGACAAAAGTACTGCCAATACTGCTAAGCCCGCAACAATTGACGATAACGATTGGAATCCGACTTCTCCTGTGGTTGCGCTAATGAATTTTGACACTTCTTGGGGGAATACTCCTGCCGCTTTCACTAAGGTAGGCTTTGTGGGAGCTGAAATTAAAAGTGCTCCTTGTTTATATACAACAGAAAATACAAATACTTATGTCAATAATACAAATGGAAGCGCTAATTACCAGTTGGGTAACACTACGTATGCTCTTATTCAAGTAAAAATACAACCTGCAGCACTCTATACAGATGAAACGAATACCACAACAGTGAATCCTAATACTGACGGAACTTTCTATTACGGTTTGGCAACTCACAAATTTTATACTACTGCTGCAGCTGCTGAAGTAGTTAATGGCGTTAACACTGATAATACTAAAGCGGGTTATTATACTTATGTTGCCGGTATGGCATACTATCCTGTGTGGATAGGGCAACAGCAAGATAATGAGGCTTATGCGCCAGTTGTTCGCAATCATGCTTATAATCTTAACATAATGTCAATAATTGCTTTGAATAAGCCGTATGACCCCATTAACCCTGCGAATCCTAAAGCTCCGGCTAATCCCGCAGATCCTGCAAATCCTAATGACGGAACAAATAATCCAGATCCTACACCGGTTGTCCCAACCGATCCTATTGTTTCAATCACAAAATATATTGCGGCTGAATTGCAAGTTATGCCTTGGACGGCTGTTACAAAAGATGTAATATTAAAATAATATCTCTCTATTAACAAGTAAGGGCGGCAAGCCCGCCCTTACTTGTTTTTCAAAAAAAAAGATATATATGTTCACTAAAAAAAACATTCTGAAAATAAAGCTGATTGTTGCATTCTTTTTAGGAGTGCTGTTCAGCAGTTGCGATTCGGTTATTTACGATGACCTTTCGGAGTGTCCTATGGGCGTATATGTCAGTTTTTATACCTTAACGCCGGTAGGCGATACACTTACGGTATTTCCGCAAAATAATATCAATCAGGAGCTCAACTTAATGGTTTTTGACAGCCAAGGGAAATTGGTGCACATAATTAAACAGCAGTTTCCGTTGGCAGCAAATCAAAAAGTATTTGTTCCCATTGAAAAAGCGGGAGAATATAGTTTTGTGGCGTGGTCGGGTACTCCGGGTTCTTTTAGTTTAACCAATGCGAGTTTGGGATCAAGCAAAGATGCTATTTTGGCAAAACTAACACGCGATGCCAATGACAATATAACAGCCGACAGCCCCGCCCATATATTTGAAGGAAGCTTCAGAACGCATGAGCCCGAGTTTGGCGGCAAATACATTAATTCGCCAAATTATGGACACAATACTGTAGTTTTTCATGATCCGGCAGAGTACGGTTCTCAATTCAGAGAAATTCTTATCGGAATGAAAGAGATAACGCAGCAACTAACTTTAACCCTCAAAGGAGCATCACGCTTATTAACCGATGTTACCGATTTGAAGGTTTCTGTTATTGCCAAAAACGGAGATTATCTCCTCAATGGCGGCATAGCTCCCAATGGGCAAGTAATAAATTATTCAGGGTTGATAAGAGTTGAGGGCGACGATTTAAAAATAGATTTTCTCAAGCTGGGTAAACTCTTTTATGGGCAGGATATAAAATTACGCATAACGTTTACACAAAAAAACGGGGTTACGTTTGAGCGCGAATACAGTTTAATAGAACTGATTATGCTCGATCCCAAATATAAAAACGAAACATTCGATTTTTCAAAACACTTTTTCCTGGAGTTGTCTTTTACTTATTATCTTTCTGCCGAAGGAGAAGTAATGAATTGGACGGCAGTTTCAAGAGATGTTGTCTTAAAAAATTAGTTGAACAGATATATTGTGCTATATGTCTCGTAATATAATAATTACAATATTCTTTGGTATTATCATTTTCTTTGCGGCAGGGTGTTCGCGCGAGGCCGATGATACTTTAGCCGGTGGCAACTTATTGCCGGTTAAAGTGGCAATGGTTATCGACGATAACTCGCAAGGAACACGCTCTTCTACCAGAGCTGCGGGTACCATTGAAGAACAAAATTATAACGAGAGCGAGCAAACAGGCAATCCTGCCGATGAAAACCATATAGGTACATTACGTTTGTTGGTGTTTGATACAGGCGGAACCTTGCGTTTCAACAAAATGTATTCTGCTGCTGCGCTTATTACCGAAGACAAGATACAATTAAATAACGGCGTGCTTACGGTGCTATTGCAGTTGTATCCCGGAGCATACAACTTTATAGCCGTTACAAACGAAGACACCGGATGGGGGCTTTCATCATTGGCTGCAAATTCTTCCACAATAGCGAATTACAATACGCTTGCATCGCAAACCATAACCAATTCGGTTACAAACGCAGGAACACTCTCCGGTGCTGTTGCCGCAAGTAAAGGTATTCCGATGACCGGAGAGCAGCAGTTCTCCATTGCCAATATCGATGCCACGCAAACCAATCCTATTACATTGAAAACTATTATGCTCAAGCGAACATTGGCAAAGGTGGAAGTCAATTTAACGAACCTTCAGGCTGATAATTCAATATATCCCAACGCGGTAAATTTTCAATTGGTGTCTGTCGCACTACATAATATAAATCAGCAATACACCCTTTTGGAGAGCGCTACTGCCAACATAACACAACCTCTGTCGACGGTGGAAAATTCCATTACCCATACTCAAGGTGCCCTTTTCCCAATGCAACGCATTCTAACTTCGTATATGGCTGAACGAAAGGGTGTGTCTTTGGCAACAAACACTTACATAGAAATTAAAACAAAAAAACTGGGCGACGATGTAGTTTACACAATACCTTTATACAAAGGTGAAACCACGCGCGATTATTCTATTCTCCGCAATCATCTTTACAGAGTTAATTGTTATTTGAATGGTTCCGGTATTATAGAAGTGGTTTATCAAGTAGCGGATTGGACTTTAAACTACCACCAAACCATTATGGGCTATGGATACGTTATAGATATTGCGGGCGATAATATTTCTGTTAGCAACACCATGCAGGCCTGCGATCCGCACAATGTAACGCTGGAGCCAATTGGCACAACCACCATTAACGGTTCTACCGCCTCGGTACAATTTACTCAACTGTCGAACGGCGCATCAGCAAACTACACCATAGCTAATAAACCCGGCGGAGAATATCTGAGAATATATTACAACGGAATGTTAGTAAAAACCTTGTAAACGTGATGTCCCGCCATTCAACACTTAGCAAAGTATGAGAAATATTTACCACATATTCATCCTTTTTGTCGGCATCGCACTCGCATCGTGCGTTTACGAAGACTTTGCGGGATGTCCGCAAGACATAACCATTGCCTTTGCCGTTTCCGATTTTAACGCGCAAAACGGAATGACCGTTCGTGCCGCGCCAGCTGCACCCTTTGCCACTAACGTTGAAAAAACAATAAACAACGTATATGTCTTTCTTTTTGAACCCGGAGGCGCCACGCTATACAAAAAATATTATTTTGACGGCACTACTACTCCGCCTGCCGGAACACAATGGGTGGTTGATTCGCCCGTAGCCGGACAAAGCACCGTAAAAATCGGGGTAACGCCAACCGACGCGGCAACGAAAGATGTATATGTGGTAGCGAATTGCGGCAGCGTGAAAACCGCGCTTGATGGAGTTACATCGCTTACGGGTTTGCAAGGGGTATTAGGCACAACGCCCAATCCGTG
Source organism: Bacteroidia bacterium (assembly GCA_030538215.1). Classification (GTDB taxonomy): domain Bacteria; phylum Bacteroidota; class Bacteroidia; order Bacteroidales; family Dysgonomonadaceae; genus Petrimonas. Next base: position 65,601 of record JAUNUM010000002.1, on the reverse strand, counting down.
GGAAATTACCACACCGCTTTTAATGGAAGGCAGCATGTTAGGCCATAATTTCACGACGGATAATATTGCCGATGTAGTACAATTAAAACGCGCCGTTGCCAAAGTGGTGTTAAATATTTCTCTCGATCCTATTTATCAGGACAGAGATCCCGCTGCCGCCGATTACACGTATCGGTATGTAAACTTCGGTAATCAAACCTATGTGCTGACGCGCACGTCGGTTACGCCGGCGGCAAATATGGCAACTTCGGCATGGGGAGCGGCCTGGAATACCTATACCGCTCCCACGGGTATTATTGGCTCAGTTGGCGCTACAGGCGCAAAACTGACGTTGCAAACCTATATAAACGAATATGTAACGGGAAGCACACGCCCCGCTATCGAAATAAAAATCCCCATCAACGATAATATCGGTACGTTGCCGCCTCCCCAATTCGGCGACGGATTTGAAACGTATCCGTTGCAGTTGCCGGCAGAAATAAAGCGCAATACGCTGTATTATTACGATTTGGAGATTGCGAAATGATGGGTGGTGGGCAATTACAGGATGCGGGATGTGGGATGCGAGAAGGCCGACGAAGGGCGAAGAGACATAGCTCCCCTTACGTGGAGCCTTACTCAGCTATGAGATTCTAACTTAGATGTCGGTATAGCTCTAACGCAGTGCTCAGTGCAACTCTAACGCAGTGCTCGATATAGCTCTAATGCAGAGGTTAGAACACCTCTAACGCAGAGGTTAATGCAGTGCCGCCAACGTTGATAGAAAACACAATGTACATATATATAATATGAATACAACAACACCTATAATAAAATCCATACAAGGAGCAACAAACAAAAAACTTTTTTTCTTTATTGCTCTTTTTTTATTCGCAGCTGCTTCTGCCCTTAAGGCGCAAAATTATACCATTTGTTCTACCAATTATGTGCTGAATTCTACCTTTACCAGAGGTGTGAATAACTCAACAACTGTAGTCGATTGGACTTTTTCAGGAACTGCCGATGACGTGAGAGATAACGTGTGTCATGTCCTAAATTAAACATTAGGATACAATGACAAAAACAAGAAAAAATGAAGATAAATAATAATAAAACCTGTGATTTTTTTAGGGCATAAAACCCGATGACCGATGTGGAACTGTTTTAAAAATAAAATGGAACGCTAACAACACTGATTTAACAGATATGAACAGTTCTAACAGCCAAAAAACTTAAATATGAAAAAAAAATACGCCATATTGCCTTTCCTGCTCTCCTTTTTGCTTAACGTGCAGGCTCAGCAGCAAGTTCAGGTACCCACTGACAATAAGATAGCGTGGTATAAAAGTGAAGATTTGCAAAGTAATGGAATGCAGTGGAATGACGCTGCCCCCGGACCCAATTATTATACCATGACCAGTACAGACCCGGTAACTATTGTGCGTAAAAACTTTTACAATGTAGCACAATTTAATTTGGGGCGCGTAAATCAAAAGTTTGTTACCGGAGTTACGCCCGGTTGGCCTACGGGTAACATGCCGGTTACCTACTATTATGTTGCTCGATTCGATAATTCTACAACTTATGCTTGGGCAATAACAAGAGGAAGTAATAATACCGGGCTTACTTCGGGACGACATTCCGATAATCGGGTAGTAATAGGCAATAGCTATACTAACGGTATAACAGGTAAAACATGGAATCCCTATGCTTCTAAGGTAATTACTATGGGAGATAATGGGAGTCAGCTTTTTTATAGTATAGACGGGGAAGCAAGAACTACCAATGCTAATCGTTTTACTGAGGGTAACAATGGTATTTTTTATATAGGGGGAAGGCAAACGAACGACGAAGATTGGAGTGGTGAAGTTTGCGAAGTAATTGTTTATAGTGGAACACATACGCCCGAACAAGCCAAACGTGTGGAAACTTATCTTGCCATTAAATACGGACTAACGTTGCAAGGCACACAAGACTACGTAACAGGTAGTAGCAATACGCGAATGTGGACAGCTACCACAGGCTTTAACAACAGCATATTCGGTTTGGCAAAATTGGAGGAACTCAATCAAAAAGTATCTCAAAGCTCCAATACTAATGGCACGGAAGGTATTTTAACGGTAGCTACCAATAACGATTTTACTTCGTTAAATACTGTCACTTCCCGTACATCGCTTGCCGAGGGGGAATATATACTTTTTGGAGCCAATAATATAACCACTACAGCACTTGAATCGCTTCCTGCAACAGTTATCAACCCTCATCCTGAAAAAACCTATAGGCTTACATCTCGCAAATGGATGGTACAACCTAAAGACAACAGCAGCTATAAGCTGTATGCACAAATAGACCTTACTAAATACAACCTTAGTTTTGATGGGGTATATAATAAGGTATATATGGTTGTTGCGGATGATGCCGGTTTTACCCAAAATGTAACTGTCATTCCGCACACTTCTGTAGAAAATAATAAAAAAGCAACTTTTGAATATACCTTTACCAAAGACCAATATGTTGCCTTTATGGTGCCTTATGTTCCAACAATGGTGCCGAGAGAAAATATAGTAGCGTGGTACAAAGGAGAAAATGCTACCTCCGGCACTTGGCCAGATGTCATTAGTGCGGCTAATAACACCACCAATACCGGTAATAATGTTAATATAACTACAGTAAACTTCAACAGACAACCTTTTTTTGATGCTCCCGGCAATCAGGCACAAAAATACAGAACAACTACCACACTTACAGGCTGGCCAGGAAGACAAACACCACAAACTTACTATTTGATAGCAAGAGGAAGAGGAACCAGAGACCACTTTTCCATAACCAAACAATCTAACACAGGCGGGCTTACCGTGGGAGATATAGGAACGGCAAGAAGTTTGTCTATCGGTCAATATTATAATAATGAGAGATTATCGTCTTTTTGGGAAGACGGAAGAGCAAAAGTTGTGGTAGCCGGAGATAATGGCACACAACTTTTTTATTCTGCCAATGGACTTAACAGGGTAGAAACAACATCCAATCGTTTCAATCACACGGCAGAAAGTCAGTTTTTTATTGGAGGAGATGAAAGTAATGGACCTGACGATTGGGATGGCGATATCTCTGAAGTAATAGTTTATAATACTGCTCATAATGAAGCTATAACCAAAAAGGTTCAAACTTACCTGGCGATTAAATATGGAGGTACGCTTGAAAATGGACAAGGTTATACCGATTTAAACGATGTAGTTATGTGGAACAATACGCTGGGAGGAGGAAGGTATAATTTTACCATTGCCGGATTAGCAAATTTAGCACCGTTAGATCAACGTATTGCACAAAGTTCCAGTTTATTTTCAGTATCGAAAATACTTACCATTGCTACCAACAACGACTTTACTTCGTTAAACAATGTTTCTACACGTACCTCATTGACACCCAACGATTACATCTTGTTCGGAAGTAACGGAGTAGTACTTACCGGAGCAGACGGATTAGAGGCAGTACCTTCAACCGTGTGCGTAACGCCGTCTGCAACGGGAGTTGCCAAACAAATGATAAAGCGAAAGTGGCTGATGCAACCCAAAGACGGAGGCACATATCCTATTTTCGGGCAGGTAGATTTATCGCCCTATGGCATCACCGCCGAAGCATTTATGGTGGTAGCCGACGATGAGGCTTTCTCGCAAAACGTATCGGTTGTTCCGATGTCGGCAGTAAAGAATGGCAAAGCCACTTTCCAATACACCTTTACCAAGGATGTATTTGTGAGTTTTGGCGGTGTTGTTATTCCCGGAATATGCGAAAGTTGTACTTTTCAAGGTGTAAACACCATCAATTTTGCCAATTCTCCCGGAAGTGCTGCCAAAGTATTCACTCCCGGACAAAACTGGACGTGGACGGTAAATGAAGGTCCAACGCCGGATCCGGCAGACGATTTTACAGCTACCTTTAATTTTACCGGTACATTTGACGGCAATACACCCCGTGAGTTTTGGAGAAGCGGTATTATCTTGCAAAAAAAGCAAGAAACTGTAACAGCTAAAATAACTATGTCAAGCGCCGCATTAGTCTCATTCTACGTAAAAGACTTGGACGAATGGCAGGGAAGGCACGACAAAGTAACCATTACCGGTGTTTGCGGTACGGCAACCGTAAAACCCAAACTTTCCATATTGCGCAACGGCAGTTATTATACGCTGCCGGATAACGCCATATCCAACCCCAATATAGGGCCGCACGGATACGACGATATGCAGGGGAAAATGCTGGTGGAATTTACTACGGCGGTAAAAGAAATAAACATTACCTACTCTACTACCGGCGGGGGAGGAGATTACTCTCAGGATATTGGTTTAGACGATTTTAGATTTTCGTGTCCGCCGCCTCCGCCGCCTGTTCCCGCCGACGGAGTCTCCATTACAAAAGATGTATCCAAAGCCGCCGCACTCACATGCGAAGCGGTAGAATACAGCATCAGGCTCAATAACACCCGTTGTTTTCCGCAAACAGTCAATATAACCGATAACTTACCTGCCGGAATGTATTGGGTAGACAATTCGCTCACGGGCTTGCTGGGAACAAGTGTAACTGCCAATGCCTATGCCGACGGGCAAACGCTCACAATTACCAACTTTACCATACCCGGTGGTTCAAGCGTTGTTATAAAAGCAAAAGCAAGGTTTAATGCCGTGGGTACATTTAATAATCGGGCAACACTTACGATGGGAAATGGCAACACGTACCAAAGCGTGGATACCTATTACGCCACCGAAAATACTGTTGTGACGGCAACCGGCGATGTGCCGCCGCAAAAACCGTTGAAGGTATTGGGCTTTGCGCCGGCTGAAGGAATTACGTGTATTAAAAAGGGAGGACAGGTAAAGGTTGTGCTTACATTTAATAATCCGAACGCCTCGTACAGTTATCAGGGAATTATGGCCAACATGATTTTGGGCGCCGGATTCACGTATGTAGCCAACAGTGTTTCGAGTGGTACAGCTGTGGCTACTGCCGATGGTTCTCTGAATGTTTCGGGCATAACCGTGGCTCCCGGCACACAAACGCTGACTTTTACGGTAACAGCGCCCAATAATATCTCGGATACTTCGACACAAATAACCGTTATTCAATCGTTAAGTATGGACAAAGCGGCTCCCATCATCCCTTGCGATGCCATAGAAATGGCAGAGGGCGCCTCGTCGCTTATAGTTCCTGTTTGTCCCAATCCGTATTTGTGGGTAGGCAGGGCAACTGCTAACGCGTGGGATGTAAAGGATAATTGGAGTATGGGGCATATACCGATGCCGGGAGATGATGTGGAGTTTGCAACCGCGGCCAAAAACGGATCGGCAGATGTTGCCGATCCCAAAAAGGGGCCTGTGGCAAGCGACTTGAACGTTCCGGTTGTTGATGGAGGCAAAACCATCGGCAACCTCATCAATGCCACGGATAAAAATCTGGCGGTAACACCCGGCAGTATGCTCACCATTGCCGGAACGGTGCAAAATACAGGCACCGGAACGCTTGTGATACAATCGGCACCCGACAAATCCACCGGTACGTTGAAGTTTACCAGCGAGGCTTATACGACTGCATCTCCAACGCAAACCGTAAATGCTACCGTGCAGTTTTACAACAAAGGTTATAACTGCAACTGTGGTATTTACCCGCAAAAGTGGCAATATTTCGGGATACCGGTGTTGTCGGCTTCTGCTTTCCCCAATCCCACTACAGGATTAACTGTTAATCGGTGGGATGAGTTCGTAAACGGCAATAAATGGGTCGGCAATCTTGCAACATCCACTCTGAATGCTTTTGAAGGTTACGAGATAACCAGTACGGGCACAACCGTTCCAACTACTATTTATCCTTTCACGGGACAATTGATAACGGGCAACAGGACGATTGATTTCGGAACAACACCCCGTAGGCTGACTTATACAAGTGGTGTAAACTATATCGGGATGAACCTGATCGGTAATTCTTATACGGCAGCCATACCCATAACTACGGCAGGACTTACTTTCTCGGGAAGCATCAACAGCACGGTTTATTTGTTCAATACCGGCACACGCGACGAGTGGCGAAAACTAAACGGCTCCACACCGGTGACAAGTGCAACCGGAGGTATACAAAGCGGTACGTATTTAGCGGTTCCCATCAATAATGCCGGCGCGGCAGGGTTACCCGATAGAATTCCATCCATGCACGCCTTTATGGTAAAGGTTACAGGAACAACCCCTTCTTTGACGATTAACTATGGAGCTTTGTTGAAAAACGATTTGGTAAACGGTATGGCGTGGCGCTCCGGTAGAGACGGTGTGCACACCGTCTCTACATCGCAAAATCCATATTTGGTAATGGATGTAATCGGCTCCCGGTCTGCCGACCGTGTCTGGCTTTTCGAAAATCCCTCCACCACGCGTGGCTTCGATAACGGTTGGGACGGACACAAACTTACTGAAAGCGGAATAGTGCAACTGTACGTTTCGGGCGCCGAAGGCGATAAGTTTCAGGTAGCCACCGTTCCCGATATAACAGGCACGGAATTCGGTTTTGTAGCCGATGTCGATGAGAATTACACCATAGTCTTTGATGTAACGGCTGAAATAGAAAGCCGTTGTCTCTATCTTCGAGATTTGCACAGCAAACAGTTTATTCCTATTCGTAACGGTACAAAGGCAATGGTAAAGGGTATTAAAGGTGATACAGGCAGTCGTTTTCGTGTAGTATCGGGAACTACTGTTGTCGATAAAATATCATCATCTGTTGAAATAGTTGCTAATAATCGTATTATTTCCGTGATAAATCACTCTGATGAAAATTGTACGGCATATGTTTATGATATATCAGGCAGACTGTCGGCACAATGTGCCGTGAAAGCTAAAGCCACAGAATACCTCAACATTCCCATACAAGGCGTGTACGTGGTGAAAGTTATGGGACAAACGGTAAATGAAGTGAAAAGGGTGGTAAATTGAGTTAGATAACGAATTTTCGAAGACAAATTAGAGATATTGCACCATAATATCTCTACCACTATCGGAAGTTATGTATCTCTAATATAACACTATTTAAAGATTTTGAAAAGATAAAAGAGAAAGTTGCCAACTACTTTATTGGTAAGTATTTATTATTATATAATATTGTGAACTTCGGATAAGGGTTATTTGTTAATAAAGTTGAGAGAGAAAGATACAGTGTCCAATTTTTTAGTAGAGGGTTTATAATAGAAAAATAATGTGTGTGCAAACAGGACTTATATTGCTAAACTCTTATTCTTCATATGTTTGAAGCACTTCCAAATGTGCGGTGGGTAAGATATATAATAACTTATAAACAGATGATTAAGTACTATACATCATATATAAAACATAACACAATGAAAACAATAAATTATGTTATCTTTATAAGAAGAGGGGAACAAAGCAAACTCATCTTTTTAATAATTTATCTTTTTGTGTTTTCGTTTTTTTCTTTTCTTCAGGCACAGGTTAACTATACCATTTGTACTACTAATTATATTAGAAATTCAACTTTTGCGATAGATGCCAATAATTCAACTTCAGTAACCGACTGGACATTTAATCCTGCAGGGGATGCTACTTTGGGTTGGAAAAAAAACTATCTTTCCATTTATGGTGATTATCTTTTTATAGATAGAATAGGATCTTATATGGCTACTCCTATACTTAGTGCCACTCCGTGTCCTAATTCACCTAAAATAGTTAAATTTTATTATAATGCAGGTAATGTAGGTGCTTTTACCTTTAATGTTAAATTAGGGAGTAATATAATTGCTACTTTCAGTGAAAATGGCATAATGTCGCAATCAAAAATTACCATAGGATCGGGAGTTACTTCATCTATCGTTGATCGGCGGTTTACCCAAGAAGGCCCTATTTCTGATAATATTATTTGGAATAATGTTTGGCATGAAGTTACCTTATATGTTCCTAATTATGTAAATGGGGCTTTATCATTTGAATATAATCGAACAGGTGGTATTTCTCGTCAAATACGACTTGATAATGTATACTTGTATGATGCGGTACCACGGCCAATTCTCAATACAACAAGCGGTACGTTGGCGTCATGCGATGCCGCTACTTTTGATTTAACAGCTGCGGCTCCATATACTCCTCTTGCGGGGTATACATATGAATGGCATACTGTGTCAAATAATCCTTCAGCTGCAACAAAAGCTGTAGATGTGAATACTTCAACAACGGCCTTAGATGTTAGACTGGGGACTTATTATTTGTACATGTTTAACACTTGCGGAAGCAATTGTTATAGCCCCGCTTCTGTAGCATTTACCGTATCTAAACCTGCCGGATGTTGCGGTACAAATCTCGTTGGTAATGGTGGCTTTGATGTATTTACACCAAATACTGCCGATACATTCTTGTCATCCATAGACAAGTGGACATTCAATCAATATCAATTTGACCAAATTAGTATTGGTTCATATTTAAATGGCAATACTGTCTTGCAAATGGATCCTACAACATATACAAAAGCATCTTTGACACAGGTGATTAAGGCTTGCCCTGGTGATGTGCTGGGGTATAGTATGACCTTTGGAATGAAAAATAATGCACTTTTGGATCAAAATAGAACAGTAGAGGTTTCATTAGGCGGAATTCGTTTGTTTGATTTAGTGTATCGACATGATATCGCAGGTGACCGTATAGCAATAATGAAAATCAATTCTACAATTACAAATTTTAAAGTTGACGGGAATCCATACACGCCACCTACAGGAGGCTGTAATGGAGATAATGGTTACTGTGCTACTAACTTTTCAGGAGGTACTGTTCTAGATCGCAGCATACTACATTCTGTTACATTTGACTTTCCTTTTCCGGTAACTGCCTCAGCTAATCCTATGTTGGAATTTGCAGTTAATGAAGGAGCTTGGCCATATTTAGATAATATATCAATAATAAATAAAGGTCCTATTCCCCAAAATCCAACTACAACAACGGGATCAATCATCTGTCCGGGCACTACATTCGATCTAAGAACCGTCACTCCTACTGCTACGGCTGCAAACTACAAATATGCTTGGCATACTACAAGCACCATTGGTTCCCCTTTGGTGGCTGATCCATCAAAAGTTGGCCCCGGTACCTATTATTTAGAAACAATATCAACTTGCTCTGGCTGTCCTGCCGCATCTTATACCTCATTTACGGTGAATGCATCAACTTGTCCAACTATTTCCGGCAAAGTATTTGTAGATTATAATGGTCCCGGTTTAAATGGAATTTCTACTCCTACAAATATTGGGGCTAGTGGTGGGCTATATGCTATTTTAACTGATGCATCTGGCAAGGTAATAAGCAGTACTAAAATTAATAATGATGGCACATATACCATAACAGGTATAAGTGGAGCAACAGGAGGTACACGAGTGATTATAAATAATACGACTGTGTCTAATGGGGGCACACTAAATACTTCGACTTTAAATCCCAATTATTTCTGGACTGGTGAAGCCTTAGGAGGAACAACTCCTACCGGAGATATAAATGGTATTTCTCCATCTTTTTCTGCAGGTTCTAGCCAAACCAATGTAAACTTTGGTATCCAATCTCCACCTATTGCTGCCGATGCTTCGGGATTGGTGTGTATAACATCAAAATCATATAATTATAGGTTACCTGACTTATATGGAGTGGATGATGATCCTAATTTCAATAATGGAATAGGAAAAAAAGTGATAATTAAAACACTTAATCAAACAAATGGAACGTTAGCTTATGATGGAGTACCTATATCTATATCTTCTTTGCCTTTTACTATTGCAGCATACGAACCCGCAAAACTTATCTTCACCACCGGAGTAGATATTAATCAATCTATCATTAATTTTACTTACGTATTTGAAGATATTGCAGGGACTCAGAGCTCAGTAGATGGAGTAATTGACTATAAGCTTAATCTTGTGCCAACCGTTAATGATTATACTATAACAATAGTGTCGGGAGGAACATTTTCTTATACTCCCGTAAATGCTGTTAATGGTGTAATTCCTTCAGGGACTACCTATACTTGGAGTGCTCCAACAACCCCAGCTGTTATTACAGGATATAACTCGGGTAGTAATTTAAGTTCGATAACAGGAACACTAACGAATACTGCTACGTCATCTCAAATTGTAACTTATACTGTGACAGCCAATAACTCAATTTGTTCCAGTACATTTAAAATAACTGTAAAAGTCTGGGGAAAAACTAATTATTGGATGGGAGGTAATGGAGTAACTGATACTGCAAAACAAAACTGGGCAGACTTGGACAATTGGACTGCCAAATATATACCCGAAACCGGGCAGGATATTGAGTTTGCAACAGTGAATAACTATGGAACGGCTGCTGTAAACAATCTACATTTAGATACAGATCGTATTATAGGTAGTTTAATCAATGCATCAGATAAAAATTTAGTAGTAACCACAGGGAAACAATTAACCGTTGAAGGTACGGTACAAGATGGAAACACCACAGCTGGAACTCTTATTGTACAATCGGCTCCCGATCAATCCACTGGAACGCTTTTGTTTGCCAATCCTGCTAATAATAGCAATGTCCAATCTACTGTTGAGTTTTACAACAAAGGCTACAACTGCAACTGCGGTTTTTATCCGCAAAAGTGGCAATATTTTGGAATACCGGTGTTGTCGGCTTCTGCTTTTCCCAATCCCACGACAGGATTAACTGTTAACCGGTGGGATGAGTTCATAAACGGTAATAAATGGGTCGGCAATCTTGCAACATCCGCTCTGAATGCGTTTGAAGGTTACGAGATAACCAGTACGAGCACAACCGTTCCAACTACTATTTATCCCTTTACCGGACAATTGATAACAGGAAACAGAACGATTAATTTCGGAACAAATACGACACCCTTGACACCCCGTACGCTGACTTATACAAGTGGTGTAAACTATATTGGGATGAACCTGATCGGTAATTCTTATACGGCAGCCATACCCATAACTACGGCAGGACTTACTTTCTCGGGAAGCATCAACAGCACGGTTTATTTGTTCAATACCGGCACACGCGACGAGTGGCGAAAACTAAACGGCTCCACACCGGTGACAAGTGCAACCGGAGGTATACAAAGCGGTACGTATTTAGCGGTTCCCATCAATAATGCCGGCGCGGCAGGGTTACCCGATAGAATTCCATCCATGCACGCCTTTATGGTAAAGGTTACAGGAACAACCCCTTCTTTGACGATTAACTATGGAGCTTTGTTGAAAAACGATTTGGTAAACGGTATGGCGTGGCGCTCCGGTAGAGACGGTGTGCACACCGTCTCTACATCGCAAAATCCATATTTGGTAATGGATGTGATTGGCTCCCGGTCTGCCGATCGTGTATGGCTTTTCGAGAATCCTTCTACCACAGGTGGTTTCGATAATGGTTGGGATGGAACAAAAATGCTTGAAACGGGTATTGCTCAGTTGTATGTAATCGGGACGGATAACAGCAAACTTCAAGTTGCCACCGTTCCCGATATGGTGGGAACGGAGTTTAGTTTCGTTGCCGATGCCAACGAAAATTATACGGTGAATTTTGCAGTAACACCGGATGTGGAAACTCGTCGCCTATATCTTCGCGATTTGCGTAGTAAACAGCTTATACCCATTCGCAATGGTGTTGAGGTTATGGTTTCGGGATATAAGGGCGATGCAGGTAATCGCTTTCGCGTGGTATCGGAAGCTGCCATTTCTAATGTGCTTTCATCGGTAGAAGTATTTGCACATGATCGTATCATATCAGTGGTGAATCACTCCGACGAAAACTGCACGGCGTATGTTTATGATGCCGGCGGCAGACTGTCGGCACAACGTGCTGTGAAAGCGAAAACCACAGAATATCTCAATATCCCTATACAGGGCGTGTATGTAGTGAAAGTTATCGGGAAAACGGTAAATGAAGTAAAAAGGGTAGTAAATTAAGTTGGGTACTGCAGGATTGATGCTGTGTCTTAACTATTTATGATGTTTTAATCTAAAGTGATTAACTTTGTCAAAGCTCAAAGCTTTGACAAAGATAACGCCATTTTTTAGTCGCAAAGGTCTTCCTATCCTCTCTTTCGATCAGCCTCTCAATCGCCTGATTACCTCGTCGCCGCTATCCGGCCCAACTCTCCCTATCCAAGTTCCGATAGTTTATGGCTTCTGCCAAATGAGCGGGAAGAACCTTTTCATCGCTGTTTAAATCGGCAATGGTGCGAGAAACTTTTAAGATACGGTCGTAAGCTCGTGCGGAAAGATTGAGCCTATCCATGGCGGTTTTGAGTAATTGTAATCCGGCGGCATCGGGAGCGGCGTACTTGTGCAGCATTTTCGATGTCATTTGTGCGTTGCAGTATATACCGGATACATTTTTGAATCGTTCTGCTTGTATTTGTCGGGCTTTTACCACACGTTTTACAATTTCGGAGCTATGTTCTGCGGGAGTTCGGTCGGATATTTTTTCGAACGGAACAGGTACAATTTCAATGTGGATATCAATTCTATCCAATAAAGGCCCGGAGATTTTGTTCAGGTATTTTTGAACGGCTCCACCCGGACAAACACACTCTCTATCGGGATGATTATAATAGCCACATGGACAGGGGTTCATGGCTGATACCAACATAAAACTGGCCGGATATTCTACCGAAAACTTTGCACGCGAAATAGTTATTTGCCTATCTTCCAACGGTTGGCGCATAACTTCGAGAACGCTGCGATTAAATTCGGGCAGTTCATCCAGAAATAAAACTCCGTTGTGTGCCAAGCTGATTTCACCGGGCTGTGGATAAGTTCCGCCACCAACCATGGCGACATCGCTGATAGTATGATGTGGCGATCGAAATGGCCTTCGAGACATAAGCGATATGCTTTTTTCTAATTTTCCGGCAACGCTGTGAATTTTTGTGGTTTCGAGAGCTTCTTCCATAGTAAAAGGTGGAAGAATTGACGGCATTCGTTTTGCCATCATCGATTTTCCCGCGCCTGGAGGACCAACCATAATAATATTATGTCCACCGGCAGCAGCCACTTCCAGTGCACGCTTCACGTTTTCTTGTCCTTTTACATCGCTAAAATCGAACTCAAAATTGGTCTGACTGAACAAAAACTCCTGTTCAATATCTACAATCATCTTTTCGAGCTCAAGTTCATCGTTGGCAAAACCGATAACTTGGCGAATATTCTCTACGCCATAAACATCCAATCCTTCTACCACGGCGGCTTCTTTCGCATTTTCCGTAGGAAGAATAAAACCTTTAAAACCGTTTTCTTTTGCCATTATGGCTATGGGAAGAGCGCCTTTTATGGGCAGGATATTTCCATCGAGCGATAACTCGCCCATGATGAGGTAATCCGATAATTTATCACTCTTAATGGTTTCGGAAGCTGCCAAAATACCCATTGCTAAGGGCAAATCATAATCCGATCCTTCCTTTCGAATATCGGCAGGAGACATGTTAATTACAATTTGCTGGCGAGGGAATTTAAAGCCGTTTACTTGAATGGCAGATACTATTCTTTCGTGCGCCTCCTTTACCGATGCATCGGGAAGACCTACCAGAAAGAATTTGATTCCTTTTGTAACATTAACTTCAATAGTAATAAGCGTGGCGTTGATGCCTTGAACTGCGGCACCAAACACTTTAACGAGCATAGTATTAACGATTGTTTTTTACAGAATTTTTAAGTGCATTTTCCACTGCAATGGCAGGTACATTTCTGTCGTTAATAATGCCGGCAGGGGAAATCAAGATATTATTAGGGGCAAATTCAATATTATATGCTTCCACGATATCCGATGCCCAACTTTTTTTCTCGGGCACAACTGTCCAGGGGATGGAATCGTTTTCGATATAACTTATAGGATAAATATTGGAATCGATATATATGGAAATAAATTCCACGCTATCTTTATTTACGTTTTTATATGTTTGCTTAAGAGATTTAATGGTCTCACGAGAGTCGATTCCTGTGGTTGAAACAAAGGACAGTAACAAATATTTTCCACGATAATCGTACGACTGAATGGTGTCGCCCGTTTTATTCACTAAGCGAAAATAAGGCATAGATGTGCCTTCAGCGGAGCGATTGATCTTTTCGGAATAGGCTTTCAGATTTAATCCCATCTTCGATTTTAAAATATCGCCCTGCATATATTCCATTACTCGCTCAAGTCGGTTTGAATTTTCGGAGTTGGCAAAAAATTCGTTGATAAGAATCAGGCTCGACATTTTTGTCGGATTTTTTTTGATGTATTCTTCAGCGTTCAATGTCAGTTCCTGATTGAAGGAATTTATTTTGGACACTTCATCGGCATTGGCTAAAACTCTGTCGTTTGAGACTTGATTTAAATTTTGGAGTAAAAAAGTTCGTTGTTGGAGTAAGTCTTTATTTGACTCCTTAAATAAACTAAGCTCATTGTTTATTTCGTTTCCGTTAACTTTAATTAAATCAGATATTTGTGCATCTCCCTTGATCGATATTTTATCATTAGGATTAGCAAAAACCATAATTGAAGAGCTTTGATTGTTAAAGTATAATGAAAAAGTGGTCAGGGTATCTATCCTGTTTTTATAAGTAAATTTACCGCTTTTACTGCATGTAATTGTGTCAATAGCAAGGGTGTCGGCGGCAAAATACGAAATTAGAATTTGGGTATCTTCTAAATTAGAAATATTGCCTTTAAGTGTAATGGAGTTGTTGTCGTTGTTGCAAGAAAACAACAAGATACTTATAATAATTGATATATAGAGTTTTAAAAAGTTCACTCAATTTATTTTTTGTTTCTTTGAATCGGATTTTTACTTTTCCCTGATTTTCCAACCATCTTCGAAAATTCAGATAATATTGAAAGTTGACAAAGATAAATATTTACTTTAATATTTCAATATATTTTCACATATTTTTAATCATTTTTGTAAAAAACATGGAAATGGCTATAATTACAAGAAAAAATCATTTTATTTAATTAGCTTTGCATAGTAATTTCAATTTCTCGAAAATGAATTTTTCCATTGTTATTCCTGTTTACAACCGTCCCGAAGAGATTGATGAACTTTTGGATAGTTTAACGCGTCAATCTAACAAGAATTTTGAAGTAATTATTGCTGAAGACGGATCGTCTAAGAAATGTAACTCCGTCGTTGAGAAATACGTGTCGGAACTTTCAGTTATTTATTTCGAAAAGCCCAACTCAGGTCCCGGACAAACACGAAATGCGGGTGCCGAAAAAGCAAAACACGATTATTTAATTTTCTTCGATTCCGATTGCATTATCCCCGAAAACTACATCCAAAATGTTTCTTCTTATCTCAAAAATAAATTTATTGACGCCTACGGCGGTCCCGATAAGGCTTTGCCTACTTTTACAACGGTGCAAAAAGCAATAAATTATTCCATGACCTCTTTTTTTACTACTGGTGGTATTCGGGGCGGAAAAAAATCGATGGATAAGTTTCATCCTCGAAGTTTCAATTTGGGAGTTTCAAAAAAAGCATTCGATGCCCTTGGCGGATACGGAAAGATGCGTTTTGGCGAAGATATTGATTTTAGCCTTCGGCTGCTTGAAAAAGGCTTTGAAACGGTATTAATTCCCGAAGCTTACGTTTATCACAAAAGAAGATCAACTTTCAGACAGTTTTTTAAACAGGTTTATAATTCGGGAATTGCTCGGATAAACTTGTATTTAGCCCACCCGAAATCATTAAAATTAGTTCACTTCTTACCGTCATTTTTTGTAAAAGCAATGATTATTTCCCTGCTTTTATCCCTATTTTTTCCTGTTTTCATTCTTGTACCCATTTTATACAGTTTCTTGGTTTTAATTGATTCAACTATAAAAAACAGATCGATAAAAGTTGGACTTTACAGTATCATAGCCGCTTGGACACAACTCTTCGGATACGGCACAGGATTTATTTCCGCCGTTTGGAAGCGATTGATTATGAGAAAAGGAGAGTTTAAAGCTTTTGAGAAAAAGTTTTACGAATAACACGAAGCAAATATTTATCGAATTATTTCAGCTTAGCTTTTTTCCCCATACGCCAAATCACCTGCATCCCCAATTCCAGGCACGATGTAGGACGATTCATTCAACTCCGGATCAATAGCAGCCGCCCAAATGGTGGTTTTGCTTTCGGGAAAACTCTTCATGCAATATTCAATAGCCTGTTTGCTGGCAATAATTGTAGCAATATGTATATGTTTGGGCGTTCCTTTTGTCAGCAGTGCGCGATAAGTTAACTCCATACTACTGCCCGTGGCGAGCATTGGATCGGTAAGTATAAGGGTTTTTCCATCAATTTCGGGCGATGCAATGTATTCAATATGAATGTCAAATGATTGATGCCCCGTTTCCTTGTATTTTCTGTAAGCCGACACAAAAGCATTTCCTGCACAATCGAAATAATTAAGTACACCGTGGTGAAATGGCAGTCCTGCGCGGAGTATTGTGGCAATAACAATATCATCATCAAGAACAGAAGCTTGAGCGATATCGAGTGGTGTTGTTACTGAAATTGTTTTGTAACTTAATGTCTTACTAATCTCGTAAGCCATTATTTCACCAATTCTTTCTAAATTTCTACGAAATCTGAGTCTATCGTTTTGAATAGTTACGTCTCTAATTTCACGGACAAAAGAGTTCAAGAGCGAGTTAGTCTTCGAAAAATCAATTACTTTCATTTCTATAATAGTAAAGTGTTAGCACCATCTGTTTTTCGAAAAACAAAGGTAATATTTTTGGCTTCAACTATAAACATTTTCATCTTTTTTTTGTTCCAAGTTGAGGTTAAACATAAAGAGACAACAATTAAAGAAATTTTTCTTTAATTGCTTTTATTCTTCCGAAATAATACGTACTTTTGTAATCTTGTTTTAGGTTAAAAATCAATGGGATTCATAACATATATCACAATAATTTAATTTAACAAAAATGGCGAATGTAGATTTAACAAAGTATGGCATTACAGGTGTGACAGAAATTGTACACAACCCGTCATACGACCAGCTTTATGCTGAAGAAACAAAACCGGGATTGGAAGGTTTTGAAAAAGGACAAGTAACTGAATTGGGTGCCGTGAACGTGATGACCGGCGTTTACACAGGACGTTCTCCTAAAGATAAATTCTTTATCAAAGACGACGTGTCTAAAGATACGATCTGGTGGACTTCCGACGAATATAAAAACGACAACAAACCACTGCCACAATCTACTTGGGTGGAATTGAAAAAAATCGTAGGAAAAGAACTTTCAGGCAAACGCCTCTTCGTTGTGGATACTTTCTGCGGTGCTAACGAAAACTCTCGCTTGAAAATCCGCTTCATTATGGAAGTAGCTTGGCAAGCACACTTCGTTACCAATATGTTTATCCGCCCTACGGCTGAAGAATTGGCAAACTACGGCGAACCTGATTTCGTGGTTATCAACGGCTCTAAAACCGATGCTGGCGACAATTGGGAAAAACTTGGATTGAACTCTAAAACCTTCACCGTATTCAACCTTACCGAAAAGATGCAACTTATCGGCGGAACTTGGTACGGCGGCGAAATGAAAAAAGGTATGTTCTCTTATATGAACTACCTGCTTCCGCTTCAAGGAATGGCTTCAATGCACTGCTCGGCAAATACCGACTTGGAAGGAAAAAATACAGCTGTATTCTTCGGACTTTCAGGAACAGGAAAAACGACTCTTTCTACCGACCCGAAACGTTTGCTAATCGGTGACGACGAGCACGGATGGGACGACGAAGGCATATTTAACTTCGAAGGCGGATGCTACGCAAAAGTTATCAACTTGAGCAAAGAAGCCGAACCCGATATTTACAAAGCTATCCGTCGCGATGCACTGCTTGAAAACGTAATAGTAGATGCTAACGGTAAAATCGACTTCAACGATAAATCGGCTACTGAAAACACCCGTGTTTCTTACCCGATTTACCACATCGACAACATCGTAAAACCGATTTCAAAAGGTCCTGCCGCACAACAAGTTATTTTCCTATCGGCTGACGCATTCGGTGTGCTGCCTCCGGTATCTATCTTGGATGCTGAACAAACAAAATACTACTTCCTTTCGGGATTTACTGCAAAATTAGCCGGAACAGAGCGCGGTATTACCGAGCCAACTCCTACATTCTCTGCTTGTTTTGGTGCTGCATTCTTATCGTTGCACCCAACCAAATATGCAGAAGAGTTGGTAAAGAAAATGGAAAAATCAGGTGCAAAAGCTTACTTGGTGAACACAGGATGGAACGGAACCGGAAAACGTATCTCCATTAAAGATACCCGCGGCATCATCGACGCTATCCTCGATGGTTCTATCGACAAAGCCGAAACCAAAGAAATTCCATACTTCGGCTTCAAAGTGCCAACCGCACTTCCGGGAGTGGACACCAACATCCTCGACCCACGCAACACTTACGCTGACGCAAAAGTTTGGGACGAAAAAGCACAAGACCTTGCCGGACGTTTCATCAAAAACTTCGCTAAATTTACAGGAAACGACGCAGGTAAAGCATTGGTTGCTGCCGGTCCGAAATTGTAAAAAAATACCCCTAACCCCTAAAGGGGAAAAAGAAATCCCGCCTCATTTGAGAGCGGGATTTTTTTAGTATATCCAAGCCATTTGCTGGCTCAAAACCAACTGATTATTTGTCTGTTTAGCTTTTGTATAGTGCACCTTCAACGGCTTCTTTCGAGAGTTTTTTCGTACAGAAGAACCAATCGTGACAAGTTACTCCTTCTTCTTTTCCATCCATGCGGTCTTTTGCTGTTCCGCAAGAACCTGCTGTGGGAACGATAACATCATCGCCCGGTTGCCAGTCGGCAGGAAGCGCGACGCTGAAGTTATCGGCAGTTTGCAAGCCTTTCAGTACGCGTAAAAGTTCGTCGAAATTACGTCCTAATGACAGTGGATAATAAATAATGGTGCGGATGATGTTCTTCGGATCGATGAAGAAAACTGCACGAACCGCTTTTGTAGAGCTTTCGCCCGGTTGCATCATGCCGTACATGTTGGCAACTTCCATTGTGATATCTTCGATAAGTGGAAAAACAACTTCCACATCTTTCATTCCTTTGTATTCGATTTTATCTTTAATAGTACGCAACCATGCTATGTGGCTGTACAATCCGTCCACAGAGAGTCCTACCAATTGACAGTTAAGTGCTTCAAACTCTGCCTGACGGCTTGCAAATGTCATAAACTCCGATGTGCAAACCGGTGTAAAATCGGCCGGATGGCTGAAAAGGATTTTCCATTTTCCGCTATAATCTTCGGGAAAATTGATGTCACCTTGTGTAGTTACTGCCTTAAAAGAGGGTGCTTTGTCGCCGATACGAGGCATTGTTGTAATGTTTTGATTTGTTTCCATTCTTTTTGTTTTAAAATTTTAATTTGACTAATTTGTTATTTGCGATAAAATTACAACAAAAAATATATCTATAAAAATGATATAAGAATAATAGATATAGAATAAATTTATACTATGGGGGGGTTTATAGCCAAAATCAATCTTCCAACACCAAAATTTCCACTTTTCTGAAATCGATGGGATGTCCTTCACTTTGAAGCGAAATAGTCCCTTTACTCAGCATTATGTTTCCATCATTCAATTCAACAAGTTTTGCATAACTAGCATCTCTTTCGTCCAATTGTGGCTGATTGTAAGTTAAAACAGTATCGCCGTTGATAATGTGGTGAATTACCTTACTCCCTCTTACTTCCACTTCGGCAGTTATCCAATTTTCACCGTAAAAGTTTTCGGAAGAAGAATTTACGCAATGGTCGAGAATCAATTCATTATTTACAACAATATTTGTTCCGGGTGTGCACACATTCATATTTGTTCTTTGTATCAGCGAATCGCTTGCAAGCAATTGCACTTCAATGGAAGTGGGGAAATCTTGATCTTTCTCCATTGTTTGAGCAGTTTGTCCGTGAATCATGATACCGGAATTTTTGTAAGCCCAACCCGGTGCGCCCGGGCATTGTTCGCCAACAATACGGTATTCTACTCGAAGTTTATAATGCGAAAACTCATCTTTATAAAACAAATGTCCGAAACGGGTACGCAACGAATCGTACTGGTCGTAACGTACTTTTATGATTCCGTCTTCTACACGAAACGTATTTCCGAAATTGTCGCCAACATCGTAGCCTTTGATTTTTACTGTCCAATTGGCTAAATCTTTTCCGTTAAAAAGTTGAACCCATTCTTCTGCAGCTTCGCTGCTTTTCTTTTGGTTGCAAGATACCGATAAAAGTATCAGAACGAGCACACCCATTAATAAACACACTTTTTTCATGATTTTTTTATTTTTAAATAAAATCGGAAACAGTCTCTAATTCGGTCTTATAAAAAATGCTTCAATCGCTTCGATAGAAGTATCTTTGAGAATCACTTTTTTATCCTTATCCAACAAATACAGAGTTGGAATGGCTTTGATATCGTATAGTTTTTTCTGAGTGATAACCATTCCCTTGTCGTATGAATGAATCCAGTTTGCGGGCATTTGTGGTAAATGTGTTACCCATTCGTTAATATCTGCATCGGGATAAACAGTTAAAGCAGTAATCATTGTGCGGGAAGAAGAGTTCATGGAAAAAGCCTGATTAAGTGCCGGCGATTTTGTTAAAGCATTGATAACAGAAGTGCAGGTTGAACATCCGGGATTTGAAAACATCAAAATCAGATATTCGGTTTTAATGGAGTGAAGTTTTTGCGACTCCCCCGATGCCAGCGTGTAAGAAAAGTCATTGGCAGTTTGTCCTACCCTGTTTTTCATTACCATATCAAGTTGAAATTGATAGTTGGATTTATCTGTTTCGGAAATAAAATCCGATTTCACAAGTTCCTGCAAAACAGGTATATAAAACTCTTCATTGCGAAATGGAGAGTTGGCATCGTAAAAATATTTATCAAAAAGAGTGCCGAAATGCTGATACATCGTATGGTTTATTTCGGCTTTTTTTAGCGTGTAATTAAGCGATTTTTTGGCTTTGTCGAGTGAAACATACGAGAGAATATTGATGTAATCCACAAAAGCTTGCTCGGTAATTTCGGGACGAAGAATGAGTTTTTCATCGGCAAAATCGAATCTATCCCAATAATGCATTACCAGATACGCGGCTCTGGCATCGGGATTTGTAATTTCCGTCGGAACATCGGGCAAAACAAACGTATCGGGGACAATAATTTGTGTTTGTATTGGAGAATCTTCTTCGGGTACATCCGATTGTGCTTTTTTACTCGATGAACAAGAATAAATCGCTAAAACCGCGATGAGTACAAAAACTGATTTGAAAAAATATTGATTCATAATTCATTTCTTTTTGTCTGCCGTAAAAATACAAAAAAATCATCGAAGTTCTCAAGCTATTCATTAAATGAATGGAGAAATTGAGTTTTTTTTGTACATTTGTCTTTCATAACTTCAGGAAAAATGGACAATTATATTGTTTCGGCTCGAAAATACAGGCCGGTGACTTTTCGCTCTGTTGTGGGGCAAGAGGCATTGACTACCACGCTCAAAAATGCTATTGCGGGAAATAAACTTGCGCATGCTTATCTGTTTTGTGGCCCGCGAGGCGTGGGCAAAACAACATGTGCCCGTATTTTTGCCAAGACGATAAACTGCCTGAATCCGACATCGGAAAATGAGGCATGCAACCAATGTGAATCGTGTGTTGCATTTGACGAACAACGCTCTTATAATATTCACGAACTCGACGCTGCGTCTAACAATTCTGTTGACGACATTCGCTCTCTCATAGACCAAGTTCGTATTCCGCCTCAAATTGGCAAGTATAAAGTGTATATTATTGATGAGGTTCACATGCTTTCTACAGCGGCATTTAACTCGTTTTTGAAAACGCTGGAAGAGCCACCGGCACATGCCATTTTTATTTTGGCAACCACCGAAAAGCATAAAATAATTCCCACTATTCTTTCGCGCTGTCAGGTTTACGATTTCAACCGCATAAGCATTGCCGATATTGTAAATCATTTGCAATATGTGGCACAGGAAGAAAATGTTACTGCCGAACCCGAAGCGTTAAATATCATCGCTCAAAAAGCGGATGGTGGGATGCGCGACGCACTTTCTATTTTCGACCAAACGGTGAGTTACACAGCAGGAAATGTTACGTACAAATCGGTTATCGAAAATCTCAATGTGCTCGATTTCGAGTATTATTTTAGACTTACCGATGCTATTCTTGCCGGAAGTGTTGTAGATTGCCTGTTGGTTTTGAACGATATTTTGAATCGCGGATTTGAAGGGCAATACATTATTAGCGGAATTACATCGCATTTTCGCGATTTGTTGGTTTGTAAAGATCCTGTTACGGCAAAATTGTTTGAAGTAGGCGCTTCTATCCGAGATAGATATGTTGCTACCGCAAAACAATGTAGCAACGATTTTCTGTATAGAGCTATTGAAATTGCGAACGATTGCGACTTAAACTATCGATTGAGTAAAAACAAACGATTGTTGCTTGAACTCACGCTCATTAAACTTTGCCAGTTATCAGGCAGTCCGTCGGAATTAAAAAACGAGGTTGAAAAAAAAAACGAGCTTAAGCCCATAACACCATCGGAAAAAGATAGACCGAAAGAAAAAACAGAACCTGCTCCAACTCAAAATATTGTTTCTGAGCCTAAACCGGAAATAAAATCCACACCTCAAAACGAGATAAAACCTGTTGCCAAATCTCTTGCCGGATTGGGAGTTTCATTGTCTTCGCTATCGGAAGAAAGTCAGGAAAAACCACTCGAAAAAGATAAACCCCAAGAAGTAGTTTCCACACAAAATAATCAACTTTTCTCCGAAGAAGAGTTGCAAAGAGCATGGTTATCCTTTGCAGAAGTCCTTAATGAGGAGAAGCTGTTGAAAAACACCATGATGCTTTATAAGCCTAAAATGCTTGGGAATACGGTTTTTGAAGTAGAAGTGAGTACGGAAATTAATAAGAGTTATTTAGAAGACCACGGAAACGCCATCTTAGCTCATTTGCGTGAAAATTTGCTGAAC
Organism: Bacteroidia bacterium; assembly: GCA_030538215.1. Lineage (GTDB taxonomy): Bacteria > Bacteroidota > Bacteroidia > Bacteroidales > Dysgonomonadaceae > Petrimonas. Next base: position 42,563 of record JAUNUM010000002.1, on the reverse strand, counting down.
GACGATATTACGATGGCTATTAAAATTTCGGAAGCAACTGTGGTTAAAAAACCATTGACATCGCGAGAGATTTTTGATGAATTGGTGCAGCAAAATCCGGCACTGCAAAAACTTTCGGATGAATTTGATTTGGAGTTGAGTTAATGAAAATAAAATCTATTCTTCTGATTGGTTGTGCACTATTTTTTCTATTTGCTTGTCAAAGAAATAAATCACAGAAAGATGAAAATGTTTTTTTGCCCCTAACTGATACAATCGAAGAAGAAAAAGAGACAGTTATCATCGACTCTAGCCTCTCTTTCGAGGAAGCCATTTCCGGAACAAAAGCTCCCCAGTCCATCATTAACGAACTGATTCTTTTCGATGTCCTTTACCTATCAACCGACGGAAAACTACATCAAGGGCAAATTCTGACGAACAAAAAAATTGAACCCGATATCCGGCAAATATTCGATTTTATGCTCGAAAACAATTTTGCAGTCGAAAAAGCCATTCCCATTGTCCATTATAATTGGAGTGACAGTTTATCGATGGACGATAACAATACCTACAGTTTCTGCTATCGCAACATTTCGTATTCAAAGCATGCTCGCGGAATGGCAATCGATATAAATCCAAGGTTCAATCCGTTGCGGTGGAAAAAAATAAATCGACCTAATCAGCCTAAAGACGCGGTTTTAGATACAACCGTAAACGGAGCGTTGCATCCTGAGCACGTTGTAGTTAAAGAATTTAAGAGATTAGGTTTTCGCTGGGGGCATACTTTCTCAAAGTATTACGACGACCACCATTTTGAGAAAAGATGATTTTTAGAAATATCGCATAGCCCATTCACCAATCAGGCCACCAACATATCTTGCATCTTTAATATTTTTGATTAAATGATCGATACCGTCTAATGCAATAAAACTTTTTGGGTGTCTGGCAGCCATAAAAATTGCCGTTGCGTGTTCAATGCTAACCATTTCGTCTTGAGGAGAATGCAGGACTAAAAGTGGTTTGGTTAAGCTATTTAGCGTTTTTTTTAAGCTGTAGTTTGACAAATCATCAACAAAGTCTTTTCCAATTTCCACATCCCTTCCTGCTACGTCAATCATGGCGCTTCCAAAGAGATTTATTTCATCTAATTTATTTTTGAACAATCGGCTTATATGATCCAATGTTGATGGAGTACCCAGCAACGAAATCGCTTTCACAGAATCCAATTGTTCTGCAGCCAAAATAGATGCAGCGCCTCCCAATGAGTGTCCAACAAGCAACTTGGGTGCTTCGTAATTATTTGTTAAAAATTCAGCTGCTTTTAATAGATCATCAATATTTGATGTAAAAGTAGTTTCAACAAAATTGCCTTCGCTATCGCCCAATCCTGTAAAGTCGAAACGAAGAACCGCTATTTTTTTCTCGCTCAGCGCCTCAGAGATATACTTTACGTTTATAAGATTTTTATTGCACGTGAAGCAGTGCGAAAAAATGGCAAACGCCTTGGGAGAAGAATTTTCGGGCAACTCAATTAAGCCGGAAAGTGTAACTCCGTTTGAATTTTTGAATGTTATTTTTTCTCTTTTCATCGATTAATTTAACGTTGGAAAAAGAGAAATGTTTTTATCATGTGCAAGAGATTTTATATGAATGAACATCTTTTAGTCAACAATTGTTTATGAAGCACGCTATGTTGGTAAGCGTAGTAGTCTTTTGCAAATGAAAATTTAATTGCAAAGCCTACCCGAATTATTAAAATCATCCCAAAGATTATATTTAATGAAAGAAAAGGCAGATATAGGATTAATAGGTTTGGCCGTAATGGGCGAAAACCTTGTGCTGAATATGGAAAGCAAAGGTTACACGGTAGCCGTTTATAACCGTACGGTTGAAAAAGTAGATACTTTTGTGAATGGAAGAGGCAAGGGGAAAAATTTTATCGGTGCACGTTCACTCGAAGAGTTTGTAGTCTCTCTCAAACGCCCACGTAAAGTAATGATGTTGGTAAAAGCCGGAAAACCGGTTGACGATTTTATCGAAAAACTTATTCCGCTTCTTGAACCCGATGATATCATTATCGACGGCGGAAACAGCCATTTTCCCGATACGGTTCGCCGTACAAAATATGCAGAAAGTAAAGGATTACTTTATGTTGGAGCCGGTGTTTCCGGAGGTGAAGAAGGTGCTCTTAAAGGACCTTCGATGATGCCGGGTGGCTCGCCGGAAGCATGGATTCATGTGAAAAAAATATTTCAGGATATTGCCGCAAAAGTGGACGATGGAACGCCCTGTTGTGATTGGGTAGGTGAAGATGGTGCCGGACATTTCGTAAAAATGGTGCATAACGGAATTGAATATGGTGATATGCAAATAATTAACGAAGCTTATCATCTGATGAAAGAACTGCTTGGAATGGATGCTTTTGAGCAACACGAAGTATTTAAGAAATGGAGCACCGGAAAATTAGATTCATATCTGATTGAAATTACAAGAGATATCCTTGCCTACAAAGATGAGGATGGAAATCCATTAGTAGAAAAAATTCTTGATACGGCCGGACAAAAAGGTACCGGAAAATGGGCGGCTGTAACAGCGCTCGATTTAGGAATTCCACTTACACTTATCGGAGAATCTGTTTTTTCACGCTGCCTTTCGGCACAAAAAGATATTCGGATAAAGGCATCGAAAACCATTATTGGAAAAAAGCCGGCTTTCAAAGGAGACAAACAGCAGTTTATTAACGATTTGGAACAAGCGATTTATGCATCCAAAATTATTTCGTACGCGCAAGGGTATGATCTGATGATGGAGGCCGCCAAAGAGTACAACTGGAATTTAAATTATGGAGGAATTGCTTTGATGTGGCGCGGCGGATGTATCATTCGGTCGGTATTTTTAGGAGATATCGAAAAAGCATTTCGAAATAATCCGAAACTTGAAAACCTGTTGTTTGATTCGTTTTTCAAAAATGCAGTTGAAACGGCGCAGGAAAGTTGGCGCAGGGTGTGTGCTACCGCACTTGAAAACGGAATTCCGGTTCCGGCGCTAACATCAGCTTTATCTTACTTTGATGGTTTCCGTAATGATCGCTTGCCCGCTAATTTGCTACAGGCACAACGTGACTATTTTGGAGCACATCAATACGAAAGAATTGATAAACCGCGTGGAGAATTCTTTCATACCGACTGGACCGGCCGTGGAGGAAGTACCGCTTCATCAATGTATCAAGTGTAAAATATGAGATAAAGCGATTTCTCGCTCGAACTTGTTTGCTCGTTTTGACGAGAAATTGCTTTACCACAACTTTCTTTCGTTTTACAGTAATGCTATTACAAAAAAGAAAACAATTAACCCCACGGTTATTAGTTTTATGATTAATCCGGAAATGTAGCCGATAAACGCTCCGGTTGCGTGTTTGGTGGCAAGCATAAATTTAGAACCCGATAATAATCCGCCAACTAAAGCACCAACAAACGGACCGAAAATAATTCCCAACGGACCCAAGAAAAATCCAACCAACAAACCGATTGTCGCTCCCCAAACTACTTTTTTGTTTCCGCCCATTTTTTGGGTTCCCCACATTGGTAAAATATTGTCTAAAATGGTTACACCAATGGTGATAATTCCTAAAATAACGATTATTACCCACGACACACCATCTTTTACCGAAGGTACAAATTTCAGAATCAACAATCCTGCCCAGCAAAGCGGAACACCCGGCAATATTGGTGCAACCGTGCCTATGACACCAACAATAACACAGATTGCGGCAAGGGAAATTAATAATGGTTCGGGCATGATGTGTCTTTTTCGTGATGATGATCGTGATCGTGTTGTAAAAGCACCCGATGCGGCAGTGAGCCGTGTCCAAGTATTTCAATCGGGCACGAATCGTAAGCTCCCATCAGCCATTCTTGAGAAATATCGCTTCCGCAGTGGTAATGCAGGTTTTGATTAACACAAGCTATATTTTTTACTTGCGAAATAATAGTTCCTACATCATGAGAAACCAACACGATAGCAATATTTTTATTGATTTCGTCGAGCAGTTTATAAAAATTAGTTTCAAAAAGTTTATCCACGTATGAGCTTGGTTCATCTAAAATAATGAGTTTGGGATTATCGATAATAGCACGTCCCAGCAGCACGCGTTGCAATTGTCCACCCGAAAGTTCACCAATGGCTCTATCGAGTAAATTTTCCACTCCCATTTTTTCGGCAATCGGAAGAACTTTCCGTTTATCTTCCGCAGTATATCTTTTAATGAGTTTTCCCCTGAGTGTCAGCCCGGAAAGGATAACTTCGCGCACGTTGATGGGGAATTTTTTATCGATTTGATTGATTTGAGGCAGATAACCGATATTGATGTGGTTTACTTTTTTTTCGGCATTAAAAAATGTGATACTGCCCGAAGCGGGTTGTATCAATCCCAATATTGCTTTTAGTAATGTGGTTTTTCCGCCACCGTTTGGACCGATAATTCCCAAAAAATCGTTCTCGAAAACAGTGAGCGAAACGTTTTTCAGTACGTCAGGTTTGTTTTCGTAACCAACGTTCAAATTCTGTATTTCGATAATCGGATTCATTTATCTTGGTCCGCTAAAATTTGCGCAATACGAATCAACTCCTTGGCCCACTCATAAGAAAGAGGATTTATGGTGTGCGATTTTGCACCGATTTCTTTAGCGATAACCTCGGTATTCTTCACATCAAACTCCTGCTGAACAAAAACAATTTTGATATTTTCGGATTTTGCTAAATCTACCAATTCTTTCATTTGAGCAGGCGATGGATTTTTTCCTTCAAACTCAATGCTGTGTTGCTCCAAATCGTAATCGCGCGCAAAATAGGCCAATGCCGGATGATAAATAATGAAACTTCGCGAGGAAATATCTTGTAGTAACTGAGTTAAAACAGAGTCGGTTTCGATTATTTTTTGTGTTAGTTTCTCAAAGTTGGCACGATAAAAATCGGCATTTTCAACATCCAAATCTATTACTGCGTTCAACATATTTTGTGAGAAAAAAATAGCATTTTTAGCTGAACTCCATACGTGCGGATCGGCAGCGTCACCGTGGTTGTGATCATGGTGAGCATCGCCGTGCGAATGGTCGTGATGCCCATGTCCACCGTAAGCCAGTTCAATTCCCAAAGAGCAATCTACGATTTTCAAATCCGGATTATTTTCGGAAAGTTTACTTGTCCATGCATTTTCGTAGCCTAAAAATCCCACTTTAAAATACGCTTTGCTGTTTCCTAACTTTATCATGGCCGAAGGTGAGGGTTCATAAGTTTCGGGACTTGAGCCGGGAGGAACCAGTGTGTTTATTTGAAATTTATCACCCACAATTTGCTCCAAAAAATAGCGTTGCGGTTCAATAGTAACCGTTAGCACGTTTGATTCGCCTTCACGCTTGGAGTTGCATGCCAGAAATATAAAAGAGAATGCAAGTACAAAAATATATTTATTCATTTTACTCAGATTAATTATTTTTTAATGAAATTTGTTACAAAATTAAGATAAATAGCGCAATAGGAAAGTTATAAACAAAGAATTTCTAATTTTGTTTACCAATAAAGGTTGATATGAATATTGAGTTTGAAATTACTAAAGACGGTTCGCATACGCTTTTTGTACCGGAGCTGAATGAGCATTATCATTCCACACATGGCGCCATTCAGGAATCGATGCACGTGTTTATTGATGCCGGATTGCGCCATTGCACAAAAAGCGAAATAAAAGTGTTGGAGATAGGATTTGGAACCGGATTAAATGCATTCTTGACTTTGCTGGAAGCCGAAAAGACAAGTAAAAAGATTGATTTTACATCACTTGAGCTTTATCCCATTCCGTTGGTTGATACCAAAAAGTTGAATTATGCCGAGCTAATGGATACATCAGCGAAAAATGTTTTTAACGAATTACATAAGGCAGATTGGGGAAAATGGAATCAGATAACACTCTATTTTTCGTTGTTGAAACTAAAAACTGATTTCAGTAATCCATCAAATTTTCATACTGAAAGTAAGTATGATGTGATTTTTTTCGATGCTTTTGCTCCCGATAAACAACCCGAAATGTGGACACAAGACATCTTTGATAAAATTTATTCTATCTCTGCCGAGAATGGAATCCTAACCACCTATTGTGCTAAAGGTGTTGTGAGAAGAATGCTGCAAACAGCGGGTTTTAGCGTTGAGCGCTTATCGGGTCCTCCGGGGAAAAGAGAAATGTTAAGAGCCGAAAAACGTTAGAGTGATTTATTGATTTTTGCAAAATACATGGCAAACGATCGATATAAAAAGTGCGACCATTTACCAAAAGGAACGATAATTAATGCCCATTGAGCAAGAACCGTTAAGTGAATAATGTATATCCATTTATTAGTTTCAAGAATGTCAAGATCAATAAACAAACGAACCAAAAATGCAGTTAACCCCATTAGTAATAACCAGATAACAAAAAGCCAATCGGATGGTTGCGAGAACTTATTTAACGATTTACTCTTTTGAATTCTGCCCGATACAAAGTGTACCGTAATTAAGAATACTAAAAAACTCTCCACATATCCAAGCAGAATTATAAAAATACTTTCGGTGGCAAACCAGTTAAGAAAAACAGTAGTGAAAAGCAACGATAAATAAGCAATTACCAATACAAAATGTTCCATCCAACGAAAATTATCTTTCTCATCACAGTCTTTTGACCGTTTTTGAGTAAACATGTGAACAAATAAATCGGCTAACGCCGTAAAATAATGTTTTATTGGTGCTTTTGCATTGTTTTTTACCACTGTAAAATACCACATTCTGAGTAGATTCGGTACAAAAATCAGTAAAAATACCGTGCCAATGGCAATCATCTCAAAAAGGTGCCCGGTATGCAACATTGTTTTTGTTTCGTAACCAACAGAATGGGCAAAATACCAAACTCCAACAGCTACAATACTCAATGCTAAAATAGTTGCAATTAGCGACTTGTACAACAATCCCGATAATCCCGTCCAATCGTATTGAGCAGTAAGCCATCTTCGCAGCGACATCATTAATTCGCCGGGATTTGCCGTTTGTGGACAATTGCTTGTACACTCTCCACAATAATAACATTCCCAGGGTTTTAGTGATTTTTTTATTTCGCTTTCAAGTCCAAGTGCACTTAGCCTAACCATTTCGCGTGGAAAGGAATTATCTGTTGTAGATAGTGAACACACAGCCGTGCATGTTCCACAATTGTAACAGGCGTTAAAGTTTACAGAACCATATTTCTTTAGTTCTTCCGAGAATTTTGGATTTATTTTGCTTGCCATTATTTTACCAGTTTATACGAATAATATTCATCCATATCGTCTATTTCACCCGTAGCCACAATTCCATATTTTACTAGCGACATTAGATAATACGTAACGTCGTATGTGGACATTTGTAGCTTTTCCGACAGTTGTGCTATCGTAAGTTCTTCGTTTTGCAAGGCATTGGTTATCTCTCTTTTTATCCGATTGAACTCCTTTAATTCCTCTTTTATGTGCTCGGGAACACCTTGCTTTTCCCGAAGATATTTAGCTGTTTTTCCTACTTCTACTTCCATAATATCATATCTGAATCTATGAACGGTATATTTTCATTTAAATAATTTAGTGCTTTTTCCTTTAGAAGATTATGCCAATGCATCAATCATGCTCATTATTTCTTCGCTCGAATAATTTATCAAATTAATGGCATCGGGCGGACAAACCGGCGTACACATTCCGCAGCCTTTACAAACCGAATTATTGATTTCTGCTATCAATTTTCCGTTTATCTCTTTTTGGATAATGGCGTCAAAAGGACAAGCTTCGACACATTTTTCGCACCAAGTGCATAAATCGGTATCTACATTGGCAACAATTGGCTCGGTTTCGAGAATTCCCTTGCTAATGTATGAATATGATTTTGCCGCAGCCGATAACGCAGAATTAACCGATTCCATAATATTTTTAGGTCCCTGACAAGTTCCGGCAATAGTAATTCCGTCTATAACCGTTTCCACGGGACGAAGTTTCATGTGTATTTCGTTGAAAAACTTATCTCTGCCTTTTGGTAGTTTTAGTATTGTTCCAATTGAGCTATCGCTACGCGGAACCATTCCGGTAACCAGCACTATCAAATCGGCTTCTACTTCCAACTCTTTATCTTTGGTCAGAATATCCTTTATTTTCACTTTTGTTTTCCCATTCTCGGCATAAACTTGCGGCGGAGCATCTTCAAACGATTGAAGATAAATATCGCCTTGCTGCAACGATTCGGCATACAATAACTCTTGTTTTCCGTATGTGCGAATTCCACGATTAAAGTGGAAATTGTAAATGTTTTTGAATTTCTTTTTTGCCTGATTGGCTGCATGAATAACTGCTGTACAGCAATAACGCGAGCAATAGGTGTTTTCTCCGTCGGATTGGCGGCTTCCCACGCAATAGATATAAGCTATATTGTTGATTTTCTTTCCCTGATACTCCAGTTGTTTGCCTGATGATGAGTCTATCAGATGTTTAAAATCGGGAAGTGTGATTACGTTTTGGTAAGAAGAGAATCCGAATTCTCCTTCTTTGGGTGTATAAGAATCGAAGCCGGTTGCTACAACCACAGATCCTACTTTAAACTCTGCTGTTTCAATCGGATCGCCTATTTGTTGGGCTTTTTTGCGGATTTTTAATGTAAAATCTCCAATACTTCCTTTTGATGATATTACTTCCGAATTAGTCAGAATAGTTACATTTTTGCGCTTTTGCAAATCGGTGTAGATACGATTGGTAAGTTCGCTTCCTTTTTCATCCGACATAATTAGCGAATCCCATGTAGCTACGTGTCCACCCACTTTATTCTCTTTTTCGATAAGAATAACATTTGTGTTTTTATCGGAAAGCGATGCTGCCGCTTTCATTCCCGATATTCCGGCGCCAATAACGGCAATGGTTTTTTCTGCTTCAAATTGGTTGGGATATAGCGGCTCTGCATAACGCGATTTGGCTATTGCTGCTTTTACCAAGCGAATAGCTTTTTCGGTAGCTCCCGTTTTATCATCGGAATGCGCCCACGATGCTTGCTCGCGAATATTGGTGTGCACATAAGTGTATTTGTTTAAATCGCCTCTCTCTGTAACGTTTCTGAATGTTACCAAGTGTAATTTCGGTGAACAAGAAGCTACAATTACGCCATCTAAATTATACTTTTTTATGTCGTCAACCATATCGTTCTGATTGGAGTCTGAACAGGCAAATACGGTTGTTCTTGCCAAAGCCACTCCTTCATCATTTTCCACTGCCAGCCGTACTTTTTCCACGTCCACGTAATCGGAAATATTTCCTCCGCAATGGCAGATATATACTCCTATTCTCTCTTTCATGCCTCTTGATGTTGAATTAAATAACTAATTGCCTCGGATGATGCCGATCCTGCCGAAAGTATGGAATCTGGTATATCCATTGGAGCAGAGGCTGTTCCGGCTACAAAAACACCATTAATGTTTGTTTTGGAAGGATTGCCTTGCAAGTCGTCTTGTGCTATAAAATTGAACGGATCTAATTTCAGTTTTTCCTGACCGAACATTTTTCCGTTTGTGGGGTTGGATTTTGCACCCACCGAAAGTACTACCATATCATGCTCGGCTTCTTTCACTACACCTTCGTTGATATCTTCGTATGTAAGAATGAGATTTCCGTCTTCTTTTTCGTTTATTTTTCCAATTTTCCCTTTCACAAAGTTTACTCCCATTCCTTTAGCTTGTTGATAAAACTCTTCAAATCCTTTCCCGAATGAGCGAATGTTGATGTAGTAAATTGTTACATCGGCCATTGGTAGTGCGCCCATCAGCAATTGCGCTTGCTTGATGGAATACATGCAACAGATTTGTGAGCAGATGGGATTTCCAACGGTTGCATCGCGTGAACCGGTGCACAGCACGTAAGCAATTTTGTCGGGCACTTTTCCATCGCCCGGTCTTAAAATGGTATTAAATGGGCGTGTAGGAGCAATTTCGCGCTCCATTTGCATCGAAGTAATCACGTTTTTGTATTGTCCGTAACCGTATCTTGGTATCTCAAGCGGATCAAATAAATTGAATCCGGTAGCCAATATAACAGTTTTTGTGTGCAATTCGTAATATTCGGTTTCCATTGTGAAATCGATACAGTGTGTGGGGCACACTTTTTCGCATGCGCCACAAAGTGTACAGTTTTCAATATCAATTGCTGCCGCTTTGGGATTGGCGATACTGAAAGGAATAAAAGCCGCTTTTCTGCCAATCAATCCAAATTGATATTCATCGCGAACACTTACCGGACAGGCTTTTTCGCACAACTGACAAGCCGTGCAGTCTTCTACACGAACATAGCGTGGCTTTTTTGTAATTTGAGCAGTAAAATTATTTTCTGACTTCTTAACAATATCAGATACCTCGCTTTCCGTAAAAATGGTGATGTTTTGATGTCGTGCAATTTCCGATACTTTGGGCGTGGTAATACAAGCCGAACAGTCCAACGTGGGGAAAACCTTGCTTAGAAGTATCATTTTTCCGCCCAGCGAGCGATCTTTTTCTACCAGTAATACTTTGTATCCGGTATTTGCTAAATTAAGCGCAGCTTCGCCGCCGGCAATTCCGCCACCTATAACTAACGCGTCGTATTTGATAACTTTTCTTTCTTCGTTCATCGAAATCTATGCATGTAATGTTTTAATCAGATAATCGTTGAAGCTGCGTATTTGCTTCACGAAAGACTCGCTGCATACCGAACAGATGGCAGCCATACGTAAACGTGCCGGATCGATATCGGTTTCCTTCATTTTATTGTGTGTTACGGAGACCACATTTCCGGTTTTTTCTGTACATGTTTCTCCAAAAACACAATCACTACCATCGGCAGCAATAAACACTCCGTCGAATTCTTTTTCGTAAGCGTGCAAAATCCAACTTGGTTTTATTCCGCTTGAGCACGGAATGGTAATAGTATAAACCGTTGGTGGATAATGCAGTTTAAGTAATCCTGCCATATCGATAGCCGGATCGGATATTTTTTCGGTAGAAAAAACTAATATTTTTGCTGTTTTTTTATTAGCAATAGCCATGTTGTAATGGATTGATTTGTTGTAGAGACGGTGTATGCACCGTCTCTATACTGGGAGTACATTATTTCTTTTTCATATATACTTTAAAGTAACCGTTTTCTTCTACGGCGCCTAAGTATTCGTGACCTTGTTTGCCACACCATTTTGGAATATCTACTTTGGTTCCTTCGTCTGCCGAAAGAATTTCCATTACATCGTTTGAATTGATGGTGCCAATAGCTTTTTTTGCTTCTAAAAGCGGTCCCGGACACGCCGTTCCGCGAGCATCTACTGATTTAGCTACTGCTAAAGCTCTTAATTCTTCTGTTGTCATAATTTTAAGTATTTAATTATTAATGTTTGATGGTCTTTTAGAAAGTCAATACTTGGTCAGAATCAATAACCCATTCCGACAATACTTGCATAGTTGATTTTTCAGCACCTTCGAAATAAGGTTTGTTTTTATACACACCACAGCGCGCCATACAGGTTCCACATACTTTAACGGGAATTCCTAATTTGATTAATTCTTTCAGTATCGCACTTAAATCTTGATCGTAACTTGCAGGCGGCTTGCATTCTTCGCGAGCCATATCAACGGCATCGTTCATCAAGAAAATTCTTACCGATTGACCGTTCTTGTGTAAAGTTTCTGCTAATCGTAAGCCATTCCAGATTACATCTGTTCCGTTGTACGGATTTTGATTGTAAATGATAAGTATTTTTTTCATTATCGTAAGCTTAAATAAACCACTGCATGCTGCTTTCACCGGCATCGGCAACAAATGTAGTAGCACCGGCGTAACGAAGATGCGGATAATCGATAATTTCTTCTTTTTTGAATCCCATCAGATTCATCGACATTTCGCAAACCGTAATTTCTACACCTAAGTCGGCTGCTTCTTTAAACATGGCATCGAGCGACATTACGTTTTGCTTTTTCATCAGGCTTTTAATCATCATCGGTCCCATTCCCATCATATTCATATTCGATAATTTGAGCTTATTTCGTCCGTTGGGAAGCATTATTCCAAACATTTTTGAGATAAAATCTTTGCCTTTGGCTTTCTTTTTCGGGTCGCGAAGAGCCGATAATGCCCAAAAAGAGAAAAACAGTTTTACCTGTGTATCCATAGCTGCTGCAGCTAACGAGATAATCATTGCTGCCAAAATTTTATCCATATCGCCCGACACAATGGCAATAGACAATTGGTCTTTACGGGAATCTTTAAGCTGATTGGTCTGTGCTTTCAGGGTTTCCAGTTCCGCTTGAAGCCTCTCCATAGTTATAGCATTTGTAGTTTCCATTTAAACAGATATTTTTGAGTGAATTAATACGATGCAAATTAAAGATATTTTTCTTTAATTAATCGTCTTTGCTGGGGTGCACATTCTTACATTATTTTGTGACATATGTCACATTTTTATCTAATTTTGTGGTATGAAGAGCGAATGTATCGATTGTGCCTGTGTGATAAAATCATCGAGCACGTTAAAGAATTGCCAGATTGAACTGTTGGAAAATAACCACGCGGTGGTGGGTTTTCGCAAGGGAGATTCCATTATTAAGCAAGGAGTTTTTTCCACAAACGTGGTATTTCTTCGGAAAGGATTGGCGCAAATTCATATTACCGGACCGTATCGCGAACAGATTGTTCGTTTGATAAAAGCGCCAACGTATTTGGGTTTGCCTACCACGTTGGGTAATAAAATAAACCAATATAGCGTAACGGCGGTGTTGGATTCTGAGGTGTGTTTTATTGATATTGAAGTCTTTAGAAAGGTTTTGGAAGAGAACCGTGAATTTTCTTCGTATATCATTATGGAACTCTCTAAAAGTGAACTGGAGTCTTATCGCCGATGTGCTAACCGCACACAAAAGCAAACTCGCGGAAATTTGGCCGATGTGTTATTGGATTTTTCCGACAATATTTTTAATTCTGATGAGTTTGTTCTTCCTATTTCGCAATCAGATATCGGGAATTGGGTTGATGCGGGCAGGGAGAGCATTAATCGCGCCCTTTCGGAATTTACGGCCGACAATATTATTGAGATGACCGGAAGAAATGTGAAAATTCTCGATAAAAAACTGTTGAAAATGATTAGTCAGAACGGGTGAAAAAATTAGTAAGATGGTTGACTGTTGCAGATCAACCGTTAAACTATTGAAAGTGGCAGATGTGAGAGATATTAGTGAGAAAAAAGTTGCTTAAAGAAAACTCGCCTTCTTATTATTTTTTAAAAAGTGTAAGATTTTTAAGGTTAAACTTTGTGGTATTTGCGGAAAGAAAGGGATTCGAACCCTTGGTACCCGCGAGAGTACAACGGTTTTCGAGACCGCCCCGATCGACCACTCCGGCATCTTTCCAAATTCAATAAAGCCGACTTCAACAAGTCGGCTTTATTGATATTAAAAAAGTCTTATTGTACTTTTGTAAGGACATAAAGAGGAGCCATTTCCCCTTCAATCATTTTTTTGTCGGCGTCTAATTGAGCAAGACTACCTTCCATCAGTTTGAAGTATTTTTGGTCACCCTCTTCGTCTTGGATAACTAAAACTTCTCCGTCTTCAATAAAATAAGTGCCTTTATCTTCAAAAGTTTCACCTTTTTTACCTAAATACTCACTAATTAATACGAAAGTGTTGTCCTCGTTAACTGTCAACGTAGTTTTAATACCTTCGCAGTCGGCGCAAGGAAGAGTTCCTTCATAAACACCTTTGTAATCCAACACCATTTCCGAAGTGTGCATGTCGGAAGCTACTGTTGAACTGTCTTGTTGCTGAGCATCTGTTTTCTTTTGTCCGGTACAGCTAACCATTGCTGCAATAACAGTCAACACTAAAAATAACTTCATTGTTCTCATAATTTTTTCTTTTTTAAATTAAACACGGCAAATGTAGGCAAATAAAAAGATATTGGTATATTTTGCCCTATCAAATTATCTTAAATTAAAAAATAATTAACACTATTTGCACCCGTTTTTCCTCTATTTTAATGCTTTTAAAGCTTCGCTTGTTGCTTTTAGAAGGGGTGTGGTTGTTATGGGAGAACCTACCGCATTTTCCATCCATAACTGCGGAATAATGCGACCTTGTGTGTACATTCTATCCATTTCGTCGGCTAAATTTTTGCCACGCACTTGTTGTCCGATTTGGAAATCGATAAGATGTCCCATAGGATAATTGGGTAGATAAAGCGGATAATCGATCATATGCGAATAAATTCCGAGCAAAATTTCATCTTTTCCACCCAATATTCCCGCATAATATGTATTCCACACATCTTTAGCCGCATTTATAACGGTTTCTTTTAATTGTGCCGGAGTTGCATTGGGGTTTTTGTATAGCCACTCCCACACCTGAATATCGACAAGAGAAACACCCATTATTTCGTAACTTGACCAGAAATTATCCAATGCCAAATAATATTCGTCTTCGGGATTTGGATTTTTTAGTCCCAACAATTCCAAATCACGTTTTTGAAAAAGAAAAGCCACGGCTTCGGTAAATGCCGTGTTTGGAACTCCGTTAAGGGTGTAAAAATCCACATCGTTCATGGTAATGGTTTGTTCCACGTTGTGTCCAAATTCGTGTACGGCAATGTTATATCCTTTATAATCCATGCCGTTTGCGCCAATTCTTGTACGCAAGCGAGAGATATCGTTGCGCATGCTTGCACCCCAGGCATGACCTGCGCCACGCGATGGATCAACTGTTATGAGTGACGAAATTTCTTTGGCTTTTTCGGGTTTCCAGCCGAGTTTTACCAGAATATTCGGAAGATCGGCTTCCAGTGCTTTAGGATTCGGATATTTTTTTGAAGTAATTGCCGTAAGCTGATCTTCGGGTATTCCGCCACGAGCTTTAAAACCGTTATACCAAATATCGAACGGTTCTAATTTTCGTCCCAAACGCGACTCGATAAATGCCGCTACTTCTTTCACCTGAGGCGATGAGAGCAAGCCTTTGAAAAGCGTCTCCACATCTTTCTGTGGAATTTCCATGGTAGCATCAAAAGCACGTGAAATTTGTGTGGGATAATGCTTATAATAAGCATCCAGTTGACGCATGGCGTGAAAGTTGCCGAGGAAAGTCTTGTACCGGGTGTCGGGCTCGGAAGAAACAGCTACTTCGGCGTTGTTTTCATATAATTTGTTGGCAATTGGGTTCCACGTGAATTTATCGTTGTTAATAGCTTGTTGCGGAATAGATTGGTCAATAATGCGCTTCATTACCGCATATACCATACGTTGTTTTTCCAATCCTTTTGTGTTATCGGCATAATTCGATTTCAATTCATCGCGCAGTCCCCAGTGCGTGATCAGCTTCATTTCGTCGGGGAAAAGTTGTTCTCCCTTGTCGTTGCGAAGTTTTCCCATAAAGATGTTGTAATCGGAGATATAAGCATCGGCTTCGGTCAGCGTTTTCGATATATTTTGTTGAATATCTGCCGGAATACGTGCGATAAATCGGTCACCCATTCGCGCGTATGCCCACTCTTTTCTGGTCCATTCTTTTCCTAATTCCGTTTTTTCTTGCAACGTATAAAACGGGAAATTCAATGCCGTGAGAAAAGCTATTTTATTGGCATACAAGTCATCATTTAGGTGAGAGCTTGCATTGTAACTGCCAAACATCATATCTACGGGTGTAATATCATCGCCTTCCAGTTGTAGAGGTTCTTTTAATAAGACATCGATTTTGTGAAAATATCCGTCGAATACTTCAAAATTTCGCTCCAGTGTGTTGAAAAGCTTATCGATCTGGGCATCGTCTGCAACGAAATTCGTTTTACAGAATTCGGTGAACTCTTCTGTCGTTCCGTCTGATTTCTGCCAAAGATTGGCAACTTGTTGAACGCCGCGTTCGATGCGGGAAGTTGCCGTTTCTCCAAGCGAATCTTTCAATACCGAAATAACATCGTTCGTTTTCATTTCCGTAATAAAATTGTTTTTTGACATTTCATTCTCTTTTTTTGATGAATTGGCATTGCAGGAAATAAGCAATACCAACAATGTCGAAATGAATAATAAAGGTTTCATCTTTTTCACGTTTAATAAATTAAGATGGTGCAAAGGTAATTAAAAACGAGAAATATAAATTTATTAACACATAAAAAGTGAAGAGTTTGTGCTCGGGAGCATTTTTTTTTGTAGTTTTACGCCCAAACCCTAAAACTAAATTAATATGCACGAAATTAACAAGTATGTAGAAACCCACAAACAACGTTTTTTGGACGAACTTTTTGAACTGATCCGAATCCCGTCCATCTCCTCTTTGCCCGAACACAAGCCCGATATGTACAGAGCGGCTGAAAAATGGAAAGAAATTTTA
The DNA here is from genome assembly GCA_030538215.1 of Bacteroidia bacterium. Lineage (GTDB taxonomy): Bacteria > Bacteroidota > Bacteroidia > Bacteroidales > Dysgonomonadaceae > Petrimonas. The sequence goes on along the minus strand of JAUNUM010000002.1, from coordinate 26,173 downwards.
CTTGCTGCCGGAGCCGATAAAGCGGAAGTTTTTGAAACGGATGGAAATCCGGTAACGTATGGCGAAAAAATAATCGATCCTAAAGCACCTACGGTAATGGTTTACGCCCACATGGACGTGATGCCGGTTGACCCGATTGACTTGTGGAAAACCAATCCGTTTGAGCCGGTTGTAAAAGACAAAAAAATATGGGCGCGTGGTGCCGATGACGATAAAGGTCAGGGTTTTATGCACGCAAAAGCGTTTGAATATTTAGTGAAGTCGAAAAAAATGAATTGCAACGTGAAATTCCTGATCGAAGGTGAGGAAGAGGTGGGTTCGCCCAGTTTGCCCAAATTCTGCAAGAAGCACAAAAAAATGTTGCAGGCCGATGTAATTTTGGTTTCGGATACATCGATGATTGCGCCCGATGTTCCCTCAATAACCACCGGTTTGCGTGGTTTGGCATACTGGCAGGTGGAAGTTACCGGTCCGAACGTGGATTTGCACTCGGGACTTTTTGGCGGAGCGGTAGCAAATCCCATTAACGCGTTGGCAAAAATGATTGCGCAAACCATGGACGACAACGGACGGATTTTAATTCCGGGATTTTACGACGACGTGGTGGAGGTGTCCGATAAAGAGCGGAAAATGATGGCAAAAGCGCCATTCTCACTTGAAAATTACAAGAAATCGCTGGATATAAAAGATGTTTTCGGTGAAAAAGGATATAGCACTAACGAACGTACGGGCATTCGTCCCACTTTTGATGTGTGCGGCATTTGGGGCGGCTACACGGGCGAAGGAGCAAAAACCGTGCTTCCATCCAAAGCGTATGCTAAAATCAGTACTCGCTTAGTGCCGAACCAAGATCACAATAAGATTGCGAAACTGTTTGTGAAGTATTTCGAAAGTATTGCGCCAAAATCGGTGAAGGTGAAAGTAGAATACTTGCATGGCGGACCTTCATACGTTTGTCCCATTGATTTACCGGCATACAAAGCCGCGGAAAAAGCTTATGCGGATGTGTATGGAAAAACTCCCGTTCCGGTTCGTTCGGGCGGCAGCATCCCGATTATTGCCACGTTTGAAGAAATTCTCGGTATAAAATCGGTACTTATGGGCTTCGGTTTAGGTTCAGATGCCATTCACTCGCCCAACGAAAACTATCCGTTGGAGCAGTTCTATAACGGTATCCGCACCATTCCATTGTTCTACAAGTATTTTGTAGAAGAGATGAAGAAATAAGGCTAAAGCGACTTTCGGGTCGCTTTTCTTTTTCATTCAAGCGAGTGGGAACACGCTTGTTCTATTATTGATTAACACCCAAACCATATACTTTGTCTCTTCCAAAGCCGGTGTTAAATTCAAAAATCCCGATACGATTTTTCCCGCATTGATTACAAGAGGAAAATCATTTTGCATTTTTTGTTGATAGGCTAAAGCTTCACCTTGTTTTTTGAAAAAATCCACCACAAATCTTCCCGATGAATTGAGATGCACGAAGCGATCGTGAAAAATCCGTGCCGCCATTCCCATATTCATCCGCAAATTTATTTCCACACATGGCTGAACCTTATATTCATTAGAGGCTTCACAAATCATCATATCCACGCCGATATATCCATTGTAGTGCGGAAAATATTCGGGTAACTTTTTCAGATAAAAGTCTTTTATCCAGCTTATTGTTTCCAATGAAATGTATTTTGTTAACTCCTCTTCGATTTTTTTGTCCGACAACAAAAAATTTCCCATATATGCTCCCGAATCGGCCGATTTAAACAATGAATATCCCGAAAAATCTGTTTTGCCGTTTTTTGCGAAAAACTCCATGGCAAAATCCTGCGTTTTGTTTAAAACCGGCTCGGCAACTACGCCGCCTTGTTCGCGAATAACACGATTTGCCCAATCGGTCTGTTTATCGGTTATATTACCTTTAATCCACACAAGTCCCTTTCCGCTACCGGAATTGGGCATTTTCAGCACAGAGTATATTTCTGTTGAAAGATAATCCAGCAAATCCGTAACGTTATCAAAAAAATATGATTCGCCACAAAAGCCTTCCCGATTCTCTTGTAATTCGTGAAGCATTTTTACCGCGTTTTGCCGGCTTGAATATTGTCGCAATAGCTTTAAATCATCAATCGAAGGCAGGTTTTCTTCGTGTACACCTACAGCGGTCAATCTTTTTCTCAATACCGGATTCCACCCCCAAGGAATAATTTTTTCCTGCGGAAATTGTGCAATATCGAAAAAAGAAATGAGGGTGTTTTCTATAGCAAACTTCTCTTTTAAACCTGATAAAAACTTCTCGTTTTCTTCTCCTTCCACGATAATTTTTTCTCCGTTTGATGCATACCACACAGGTAGAAGAGCCAAATCTTTCGCAATATTCAGCGCCGACACCGGTGGAGTGTAGTGAGGGCTGAAATTTGCCAATGCTAAATCGTTATCGGGATTGAAAAGATACATAAAAAATTGCAATTTACGATAGCGGATTTGGGAATGAATGCGTGTTCAAACTTTGTCAAAGTTCTGAGCTTTGACAAAGTTGTCTTTATTCGCCAAAAGCTGATAGTTGACAGCTAATAACCAGCTAAACGTACTCCTTCGGCTCAATCTCGCCACTCAGAATAAGTGTGCCGTTTTCTGCCAGAGCCTTCATTTCATCTTCGCCCGGATACACGTAAACCGGTGCAATTTTATGAATGCGCTCGATAATTAAGTTGCAGAACCACTTGCTGTTTGCCATTCCTCCCGTGATAAGAATAGCATCAACATCTCCTTTCAGAACAGTTGAAAATGCACCGATTTCTTTTGCCGTTTGATAAGCCATTGCTTCCAATACATCGTTGCACTTTTTATCTCCGGCTTGAGCAGCTTTTTCCACTTCATAAGCATTGTTGAGGCCGGTATAAGCATATAATCCTCCTTTGCCCACAACCATCGATTTCATTTCATCGTATGTATATTTGCCGCTAAAAGCCATTTTCAAGAGTTCGCCCACGGGAAGTGTACCCGAACGTTCCGGTGAAATTGGCCCATCGCCGTCAAGCGCTTGGTTTACATCAATTACACGTCCTTTGTGGTGCACGCCTACTGATATTCCTCCGCCCAAGTGCGCCACGATAAGATCCATATCTTCGTATTTTTTCATCACGGATTTAGCGTGAGCGCGGGCAATAGCTTTTTGATTGAGCGCATGAAAAATAGAAATTCTCTGAAAAAGCGGATGTCCGGCATATCGGGCAATAGGCTCTAACTCGTCCACCACTACCGGATCGGCAATGTAAGCTTCTGCCGAGGGAAGTTGTTTTGCGATATCATCAGCAATTAATGCACCCAAATTGCTGGCATGTTCTCCTCTTTTTGCTTCAATGAGGTCTTTTTTCATCGCATCATTTATCCTGTAAACTCCTGATACAATGGGTTTAACTATTCCGCCTCGTCCAATAACAATTTTAATTAGGTCTAACTTTATATCAGCATTTTTTAATTCGTCGTAAATGATGTTTTTACGAAATTCGTACTGATCTGCTATTTTCTTGAATTGACTTAATTCTTCGGCCGAATGGCGGATGGTTTTTAGAAAAATTACATTATCGCCTTTATAAACGGCAACTTTTGTAGAGGTTGAACCCGGATTAATAGCGAGAATTCGAGGTTGGTTGTCCATAATAGTAACATTTTGAGTATTAGGTGAAATTAGATTCTATATCGCATGCTTCTGCCACTAATGTTAGTCCATAGCCGCGGCCAAAGCGATGGAAAGCATTTTGCTGGTTTCGGAGTCGGAGCGCGATGTAAGCACAATGGGAACTGTTGCACCCATGATTACCGCTGCCGAATTGGCTCCTCCCAAGAAATTGAGAGCTTTGTAAAACATATTTCCCGCTTCAATATCGGGAGCCAAAATTACATCACAATCTCCTGCTACTTCGCTAACAATGCCTTTGTGAATAGCGGCTTCCTTATCCACGGCTATGTCAATAGCGAATGGGCCATCCACAATACAATCTTGCCATTGCATTTTTTTTAGTTCTGCCGCGTGTACGGTAGCTTCCATTTTCGGATTTACGGTTTCTACAGCAGCTATTACAGCAATTTTGGGTGTTGTTATACCTATTTTGTGGCACGCTTCAACCGCATTGTTGATAATGTGCACTTTGGTGTCTAAATCCGGAGCTATATTCATAGCTACATCGGTTACACCCAGCAGTTTATGATAGTATGGTGATTCAAAAAACGCCATATGACTCAAAGTATTTCCTTTTCGCAATCCGTTTTCTTTATCAAGAACAGCTTTTAGCAAAGCTCCCGTGCTAACGAAGCCTTTCATGAGAACATCGGCTCCCCCGTTTTTTATCATTGATACGGCAAGCTGGGCTGAAATGTCGGCACCTTTGTCGTTATGGATAATTTCAATTTCGTTTAAATTAAAATCGATGGTTTGGGCAATTTTTTCAATTTCGGCTTTATTCCCAACAAGTACGGGAGTAACAATGCCATCGTTTATTGCGGCTTTAAGTGATTTTAATACCGGTTCGTCTTCTGCCGCTGCAACGGCAATTTTTTGTTTAGGTTTGTGTTTGGCTTTTTCTACCAATTCCGATAAACTGTGAATCATAGTAATTATTATTTTGAAGTAATATACTTACAAAAGAACAAAAAAAACTGCAATTATTCGCCTTTTCCGGAGACTTTTTCTGACAAATGATATATGTGTGCTGTTAAAAATGTTTTTAAATGGAAAAAATGGTCGATAAAAAACATTGTCTGAAAAAATTCAAAACAGTTTCTAAATAGAAAGTTCACCCAATATGATTTATAATTAGCCTTTTGGATAGAGTTTTTCAATTAAATCGTTACGCTTTAGATTTTTTAGTTCTGTAATTAATTTCTTTTTATTCTGCTTGTCGTACCAAAAGAAAAATTGTCGCTGGCTTTCTTTTTGTGAAGGAGATTTTGCGGTGTAAACCTTTTCAAGCGTATATGGATGGTAACCGGTATAATAAATTTCGGTAGCCAATGTCATGGGTGACGGCGTGAAGTCTTGAATTTGCTCCAATTTAAAGTTCAGATTTTTGGTTATGGCAGCCAGTTCTGCCATATCTTCTTCCGTGCAACCCGGATGCGATGAGATAAAATAAGGAATTAATTGCTGGTTAAGATTGTGTTTTTTGTTTTCTGAATCAAAAATCTTTTTGAACTGATAAAATTGGCTGAAAGATGATTTACGCATCACGTTGAGCGTTTTGTCCGACGTGTGTTCGGGAGCAACTTTAAGTCTGCCCGAAACATGCTTAACGATAAGCTCTTTTGTATATTCTTCAGCGGCTTTGTTGGCAACCTCGTCTTTTCCCCGATGCAACAGCATATCGTACCGTACACCGCTTCCGATAAACGATTTTTTCACCTTTGGGAGATTGTCAACGGAACGATAAATATCCAGCAATGCTGAATGGTCTGTATTTAAATTTGGACAAATTTTGGGATGAATACACGATGGGCGTTTGCACTTTTCGCATATCGACAAATCCTTGCCCTGCATTTTGTACATGTTTGCCGACGGACCGCCCAGATCGCTGATATATCCCTTAAAATCGGGCATTTCGGTAATTTTCTTAACTTCTTCGAGAATGGATTTTTTCGATCGCGAAGCGATAAACTTACCCTGATGTGCCGATATGGTGCAAAAAGCGCATCCACCAAAACAGCCGCGATGCAGATTGACCGAAAATTTTATCATTTCGTATGCCGAAATATGTTTGTCCTTATATTTTGGATGCGGCACACGAGTGTATGGCAGCTCAAACGATGCGTCTATCTCTTGCTCAGTCATTGGTGGAAAAGGTGGATTTACCACAATCGTTTGGTTGCCCACATCTTGCAAAATACGCGAAGCGTGCATCATATTGGATTGCTCTTCTACCATACGAAAGTTTTTCGCCTGTTTCAGTTTGTCTTTCAAACACTCTTCGTGAGAAAAAAGACGAATATCATTTCCGGAAACGTTTTGCGGAATACTGTTTTTTTCAGCCAAGAAAGCCGTTTGCGGAATACTGCATAAATCGGCAACCGATTTTCCGCTTTGCAACTCTCGCACAATTCGCGTAATCGGCAATTCACCCATTCCGTAAATCAATAAATCGGCTTGCGTATCTGCCAAAATACCTGGCATGAGCTTGTCGTCCCAATAGTCGTAATGCGTTATTCTTCTGAGCGAAGCCTCCACACCTCCGATAAGAATCGGAATGTTGGGATACATTTTTTTTAGAATATGGGAATAAACGGTAACCGCACGGTCGGGACGCATATCTGCTCTGCCGTCGGGCGTGTAGGCATCGTTGGATCGCAACCGTTTGTTGGCAGTGTAGTGATTTATCATCGAATCCATTACGCCCGCCGTTACAGCGAAAAACATACGTGGAGTGCCCAGTTTCTTGAAATCGCGTAAATCGTCTCTCCAGTTGGGTTGCGGCACAATGGCCACGCGCAATCCCAGACTCTCCAGCAATCGCCCGATAACCGCCGTACCAAACGAAGGATGATCGATATAAGCATCGCCCGAAAAGAGAATCACATCCACGTAGTCCCATCCACGCAAATCCATTTCTTTTTTGGTGGTGGGGAGAAAATGATTTAATTGATGTGTTTTGTTTTCCACCTATCAATGCTTTTGTTTCTTCGGTTTCTCTTCTCTTATTTGTTCGTCCAATAGAATTGCCCGTTCCACCGCCAGGTGAATATTCGAACAAATATTTTCTTGTCCTACGATATTTGGTATTTTAGATTTTTTGAGGCTTACCCTTACATGATCGTTTACTCCCGAGAGAATAATCTGAATTTTTTCTTTTCTTGAGTTTTTGACAAGATTTTCCAGGTTGTTTATTCCTGTAGCATCAATAAACGGCACTTTCCGCATACGAATAATACGAATATTGGGTTTATCGCCGATTTCGCGCATAATATCATCAAACTTGTTGGCTACGCCAAAGAAAAATGGACCGTCAATTTCGTACACTTCCACACCTTTAGGCAAATGCAGTACTTCATCTTGCAGTCTTCCCGAATGCGATTCAATATCTTTCGAGATATCTACTTTATCGGTGGTAACAGATACTTGTGTGCTATCGGCCATACGTTTCAAGAATACAAAAACGGCAAGCAGTAAGCCCACCTCAATGGCAATGGTAAGATCGAAAACTACCGTTAAAATAAATGTTGTCAGCAAAATAGAAAGTGTTCCACGAGACTGCTTTACCAATGAGCGAAATGTACGCCATTCACTCATATTATAAGCAACCACAACCAAAACTCCGGCTAAGCAAGCCATTGGAATATGCTTGGTAAGATCGCCCAAAAACAATAAAATGAGCAATAAAACTATGGCATGAATAATTCCTGCAACGGGTGTTCGTCCACCGTTGTTGATATTAGTCATTGTGCGAGCGATAGCTCCCGTGGCAGGGATTCCACCAAAAAATGGTGTAATAATGTTGGCTGCCCCCTGCGCTATTAGCTCCATATTTGAGTTGTGGCGTTTGCTAATCACGCCATCGGCAACAGTAGCGGATAAAAGAGATTCAATTGCGCCCAACATAGCAATGGTAAAAGCAGAAGGAAACAGAATGCGAATGCTCTCAAGACTGAATCCGATAGGTGTTGCTTGTGGTAACTGACTGTTTATTTGAAATCTATCGCCAATGGTTTCAATACCTGTAATTCCCAAATAGTTTTTCAGTATTAACACAAGTATAGTCATTAAAATGATTGCTATAAGCGATCCGGGAATTTTCTTCGAGATTTTTGGAGTGAGAAAAATTATAGCAATGCTGAGTACTCCAATTCCTGTTGCCCACCAATTTATTGTTCCAATATGTTGAAAATATACTCCCCATTTGGCAAAAAAATCGGAAGGTACTTTTTGGATGCTAAGCCCAAATAAATCTTTTATTTGTGTGGAGAAAATAGTGAGTGCAATACCTGCCGTGAACCCAACTACAATTGGATAGGGGATGAATTTAATAACGGTGCCGAGTTTAAGAACACCCATCAGAACCAGCATAATTCCGGCAATAACTGTAGCAATTGCCAATCCTGTAATGCCGTATTGTTCCACAATGCCGTAAACAATAACTATAAAAGCGCCGGTTGGTCCCCCAATTTGCACCTTGCTGCCGCCAAGAAAGGAGATGATAAAACCTGCAATAATAGCAGTTGCAATTCCTTTTTCGGGCGTAACACCCGAAGAAATTCCAAAAGCGATGGCTAATGGTAAAGCCACAATTCCTACAATAAGACCTGCCATTAAGTCGGCTATGAACTTCTCCTTGTTATAGTTTTTTAGAGATAAGAAAAGGGCAGGTTGAAAATCCTTTAGAAATTTTTTTTGCATGTGTCAATTCAGTATTTGACTGCAAAATTAACAATTTAAAGGATAAAAATGAAATTGTATGGTGTAAAGTTTAGAAAGCGCCTTGTTCTACAAGCACGCAAGCGCGTTCTGTTAAGCGATCTTCGGCATAAGGATTGTACCTCTTTTTAAGGCTGTTGCCAAATATGCTGGCAAATGCGTTCCAGAAAAAAGCTTTCCCGCTTCCCATAAATGCATCAACAATATGATAGGATGAAGAGTTTGTTTCTCTATCCACCAATTTTATCAGCAATTGCCCTTGCGAACGGGTTAACTTTTTCATTTTAGGAGTATAAACATCTTTTAAGTGCCTCTCCATTTGGTTCAGGTGTTGCTGTTTGGCTTTGTCGTTGGGCAAAGTTTCCATATACTCGTAGGTTTCGGTAATGATAACTGCAATTTCTTTCGCGTAAGGGAGGGTTTTTTTTACGTCACGAATTAGTTTGGTATATTGCACTTGTTCTCTGTTGCTGGCAAAGCGAAGTGGAGAATATTTAATGAAATCGTGCAAGCTCATGCAGGCAACCGTGTCGCCATCAATAATTACGGCGGGATACACGTTGGGCAATAAGTAAATGGTTGTTCTCTGTGTTGCCGGCGTTGTGTTATCGGCAATTAAGTCCTGAGCTTTTGCATTGTGAGCAAAAACCACGGCTATAAACAACCATATTTGAACAATTCTTTTCATAAATTCCGAAGCAAAAATAATACTATTGTTTTATTTGAATACTTAAAAACGCGTTAAGTGTAGTTAATTAATAGCCATATTTATAGATTGTTAAGTAAATATTTTGGAAAAACCCTCTAAAGTTGAACTTTTTAGGCAAATAAAGACACTGTTTATACTCAATTTTCTTCAATTTAGATTACCTTTGAAAAACAAAAAAAATAAAAGTTATGGCTTATTATCATTTGGGAGAGTTAATTCACAATCAAGCACAAAAATATAAGAATAAAACCTCGTTAAAGTTTTTACTGTCAAACGGTGTATGGACACATATCTTGTGGGAAGAGTTTTCGGATAAAATAATGAAAACCGCGCAGGCTATGGCTGAAATGCAAATAAAACCCGAAGACAATATTGGGATTTATTCACAAAACATGGCAAAATATCTTATTACGGACTTCGCTGCTTATGCCAATCGAGCGGTAATGACGCCCATGTATGCCACTTCGTCGCCCTCGCAAGTGGAGTATATTGTGAATGATGCACAAGTAAAAGTGATTTTTGTGGGTGAACAGTTTCAGTATAATAATGCGTATAAAGTTCAGCAAGAAAGCTCGGTTCTCAAAAAAATAATCGTTTTCGATAGAGATGTGGTGCTGAAACCCGAAGATAAGACTTCCATTTATTTCGATGACTTTATCACTACGGGTGATAATTCCGAATCATTGGCGTTAGTTAATGCCCGATTACGTCAGCTTAAAGGCTCCGATTTGGCAACTATCATCTATACGTCAGGCACAACCGGAGAGCCCAAGGGCGTTATGCTCACACACGATAATTATATTGAAGCGTTTAAGATTCACGATATACGCCTGACAAAATGTTCCGATAAAGATTTATCGATGTGCTTTTTGCCACTAACGCATATTTTTGAAAAAGCATGGACATATTACTGTTTACACAAGGGAATGACCGTTGCCGTGAACAGAGATCCAACTAAAATTCAACAAACTATTAGGCAGATACGCCCAACATTGATGAGTAATGTTCCCCGGTTCTGGGAGAAAGTGTATGAAGGTATTCAGGAAAGAATTGAGACTGCGAGTGGATTGTTGAAATGGCTCTTTGAAGATAGCGTTAAGGTGGGAAAGAAACACAATCTGTTGTACAGAAATCAAGGAAAAAGAGCGCCTATTGGCAATGCAATAAAGTTTTTTATTTATAAATTCACCATATTCTATTTGATTAAAAAAGTAGTAGGTATAGATAGAGGAAACTTTTTTCCTGTGGCCGGAGCACCGTTATCTGATAAGATTAATGAATTTATGCAATCCATTGATGTCCATTTGATTTACGGATACGGATTGTCTGAAACTACAGCTACGGTAAGTTGTTTTCCGGCAAGAGGTTTTACAATTGGCACTGTTGGGAAAATTATGCCCGAAGTAGAAGTGAAAATTGGCGAGAACGATGAAATTTTGGTGAAAGGCAAAACAGTAATGAAAGGATATTATAAAAAACCTGCTGAAACGGCTGCTGCCTTTACAGAAGATGGCTTTTTCAGAACAGGCGATGCGGGAAAACTAACAGAGAACAACGAAATTATCCTAACCGATAGAATAAAAGACCTTTATAAAACTTCAAACGGGAAGTATATTGCTCCGCAAATGATTGAAACACGCATGACCGAAGATAAATTCATCGACCAGATTGCCGTAATTGGTGATGAGCGAAAATTTGTAAGCGCATTAATTATTCCTAATTTCGAAGTTCTGAAGGAGTATGCTCAAGAGCATAATATTCAATATAAATCAATAGAGGAATTAGTTGAAAATAAAGATATTCACGATTTTATATTCGGTAGAATCGAACTTTTGCAGGCTCAGTTTACATCGTACGAAAAAATAAAGAAAATAAGACTGCTGCCACATCCATTTACCATGGAATCGGGAGAACTTACCAATACGTTGAAATTGAAAAGAAAGGTTATTCTTCAGCGGTATGTCAATGTAATTGACGAAATATATATGGGGTAAATTAAAAAACTAAAATCTTGATATGAGAACGGTTTTGTATCGCAAAACTCCAAATCTTAAACTCTGGATTTGAGAACTTTTTTGCTATCTTTGTACCGTTTTTTAAAAGTCAAATAATGGAATATAATTTCGGAGAAATAGAAAAGCGGTGGCAACAATATTGGGCCGACCATCAGACATACAAAGTTACAGAAGATACATCCAAACCCAAATTTTACGTGCTTGATATGTTTCCATATCCTTCGGGAGCCGGTTTGCACGTGGGACATCCGCTGGGTTACATCGCTTCCGATATTTATTCGAGATATAAACGCCTGCAAGGATTTAACGTGCTTCACCCAATGGGTTACGATGCCTACGGACTTCCTGCGGAACAATATGCCATACAAACCGGACAACATCCGGCGATAACTACCAAAAACAACATTGCCCGCTATCGTGAGCAATTGGATAAAATTGGCTTTTCTTACGATTGGAGCCGCGAGATACAAACTTGCGATCCCGAATATTACAAGTGGACACAGTGGGCATTTATCAAAATGTTTCATTCTTACTATTGCAATCAGGCACAACAAGCACGCCCTATTTCGGAACTTATAGAAGTTTTCTTGCAACAAGGAACTGATGGATTGGATTTGGCTCAAAGCGAACCGATGAATTTTACTGCCAAAGAATGGAATGCGAAATCTGAAAAAGAACAGCAGGAGATTTTGATGAATTATCGTATTGCATATTTGGGTGATACAATGGTAAACTGGTGTCCACAACTGGGAACTGTTCTCGCCAACGATGAAGTGAGTGAAGGACTTTCTATTCGTGGAGGATATCCGGTTGAGCAGAAGAAAATGCGCCAGTGGTGTCTGCGCGTATCGGCTTATGCACAGCGTTTGCTTGACGGACTCGATAATGTGGATTGGACAGAGTCGTTGAAAGAAACGCAAAGGAATTGGATTGGAAAATCAGTCGGCGCTGAAATGAGGTTTGAAGTTGTTTCGTCTGAAACCTCCCCCTGCCCCCCTCCACAGGAAGGGGAAAAGCCGAGATATTATACGGCTGAGAAAAATGATTGGTTTTTATTGCAGCAAAATGCAAAAGAAAATAGAAAAGAACCAACTATTGCTGAAAAAAACTTGTGGAATAGGATAAATGCAAAACAATTAGGTTACAAATTCAGGCAACAACATCCGATTGAAACATTTATTCCTGACTTTGTATGTCTCCAAAAAAGGTTGATTGTCGAACTTGACGGGGGATATCATCAGACAAAAGAACAACTAGAAGCTGATGAATACAGAGAAAGCATTCTCGAAAAAATAGGCTATACTATCTTACGCTTCAGAAACGAAGAAATATTTGAAGATATCGACTTTGTACTTCATAAAATATCCAAGAAACTCGCAGAACTTCCCGATTATCAATATTCCGAAGACACATCTCTGTCCGCCTTCCCCTCCTCTGGAGGGGATAGAGGGGAGGTTAAAAGCTTCGACATCTTCACCACTCGTGCCGACACCATTTTCGGCGTTACCTTTATGGTTCTCGCCCCCGAAAGCGAGTTGGTAGAACAACTTACTACCGACGAACAACGCAAAGAGGTAGAAGCATATATACAGAAAACCAAAAAACGCACCGAGCGTGAACGCATTGCCGATAAATCGGTGAGTGGCGTTTTTTCCGGTTCTTATGCTTCGCACCCGTTTACCGGAAAACTGTTGCCAATTTGGATTTCGGATTATGTGCTGGCAGGTTACGGAACAGGTGCAATTATGGCCGTTCCCGGTCACGACAGTCGCGATTACGCTTTCGCTAAACACTTCAATTTACCTATTATCCCTTTGATTGAGGGCTGTGATATATCGGAAGAAAGTTTCGATGCGAAGGAAGGCATTATGATGAATTCCGATTTTCTAAACGGTATGACCGTGAAAGAGGCTATTCCCGCCGCAATTGATGAAGTAGAAAAACGAAAACTCGGATTTCGAAAAGTAAACTTCCGATTGCGCGATGCTATTTTCAGCCGTCAGCGTTATTGGGGTGAGCCATTCCCGATTTATTATAAAAACGGAATGCCCTACACGCTGGACGAGAACGAGCTTCCGCTCGAACTTCCCGAAGTGGATAAATACCTGCCTACCGAAACGGGTGAACCACCGCTGGGAAGAGCGAAGGATTGGATGTACCTCCCCCCAGCCCTCTCCAAAGGAGAGGGAGACAACTCCGATGAAGATTTAGAGAATGATAAATCGCAGTTGTCTTCATCTCACATTGAAGAAGAACAACAAAATATTTCAGGAAACAGTGAATCGAAGTCCGCTCCCTCTCCTGTGGGGAGGGTCGGGGAGGGGTATCCGTTGGAACTGAGTACCATGCCCGGCTTTGCCGGTTCATCGGCATATTACTTGCGTTACATGGATCCACGAAATGATAAAGCATTGGTTTCAACAGAAACAAATGAATATTGGCGCAACGTAGATTTATATGTTGGTGGAACGGAACATGCTACGGGACATTTGATTTACAGCCGATTTTGGAATAAATTTCTGTTCGATTTAGGTGTTTCCTGCGAAGAGGAACCGTTTAAAAAACTTGTGAATCAGGGGATGATTCAAGGGCGGAGCAATTTCGTGTATCGCATTAAAGAAACCAATACATTTGTTTCACTGAATCTTAAAGATCAATACGATGTAATGCCTATACACGTGGATGTGAATATTGTACACGGCGATATTCTTGATATTGAGTCTTTTCGAAACTGGAATCCCGAATATAAAACGGCCGAATTTATTCTCGAAGACGGCAAATATGTGTGTGGATGGGTTGTAGAAAAGATGTCGAAGTCGATGTACAACGTGGTAAATCCCGATGATATTGTGGAGAATTACGGCGCCGATACATTGCGTCTTTACGAAATGTTTTTAGGCCCGCTGGAACTTTCCAAACCGTGGGATACCAATGGTATTGATGGTGTTCATCGTTTCTTGCGCCGACTTTGGAACTTGTTCCACTCTAACGGAGAATTTACGGTTACAGACGAGAATCCGACAAGAGAAGAATTGAAATCGCTGCACAAACTTATCAAAAAAGTAGCGTTCGATATCGAGAATTTCTCGTTCAATACATCAGTTTCGGCATTTATGATTTGTGTGAATGAAATGTCGCAGTTGAAATGCAACAAAAAAACCATTCTCAGCGATTTGCTGATTTGTCTTGCTCCTTTTGCACCGCATATTACCGAAGAGTTGTGGCACAAATTAGGAAATAAACAAACCATTTGTGATGCCAAATTTCCCAAATTCATCGAGGAATATTTAAAAGAAGATACATTTCCTTATGCTATTTCATTTAACGGTAAGTCACGATTTGTACTTGAATTCTCTGCCGATGCATCTAACGAGGAAATTGAGAAAACAGTTTTGGAGCATCCCAATTCGCAAAAATGGATGGATGGAAAAACTCCGAAGAAGGTAATTATTGTACCAAAGAAGATTGTAAATATTGTAATATAAAAAGTTAGAATTTATTGTCATTATATTGTAAACACAGGACTCAAATATGAATTTACCTACTAAAAAATACTTGAAATCGTTTGAGTGGCGCGATTACATTGTTGTTGTAATTGGACTGATACTCTATGCAATAGGTCTGACCGGGTTCTTAATCCCAAACAAAATTGTAACGGGCGGATTGGCTGGTGTTTCGCTGCTTATAAATTATTCATCGGGTATTCCCGTGTGGCTTTCCATATTAGTTATCAATTGTACTTTGTTAATTTTTGCGTGGTTTATTTTGGGGCGTGGCTTTGTTTTTAAGACACTTTTTGGCGCATTGGGGCTTACGCTGATTATTGGAATCGCTGAAAAATACCTTACTCACTCACTGCTCCCTAGTGCCGATCCACTTATGGCAAGTATTATTGGAGCAATCTGCTGCGGTGTTGGACTTGGGTTGGTATATTCGATGAATAGCACAACGGGCGGAACCGATATTGTGGGTGCAATTATTACTAAATACCACTACGTGAGTATGGGACGCGGTTTAATGTATGTGGACGTTGTAATTATTCTTAGCTCGTGGTTCTTGTTTCAAAGTCTTGAGAAAATTATTTACGGGCTTATAATTATAGCTGTTCTGTATTATGTTGTGGACATGGTGATTAGCGGAGCACGGCAATCGGTACAGTTCTTTATTTTTTCTAATAAATACGACGAAATTGCATCGCATATTAACTCCGAATTACGTCGTGGTTGCACGGTAATTGATGGAGTTGGCTGGTATTCTCAGCACCCACAAAAAATATTAATCGTGCTTGCACGAAAAACCGAATCCACTTCCATATTCAGGCTTGTTAAACGTATCGATAAAGATGCATTTATCTCTCAAAGCAACGTGGTGGGAGTTTATGGTAAAGGTTTTGATCAGATAAAGTGACTATAATTGTGTAGAAATGATTTTGTATGAGTCGGTGTACTAGTATTGGTTCAGATAACAGTTTCATTTCGTCATTTTGAACTGGTGAATTAAGAGCTTTGGGCAAAGAGTTGTTTCAGCATTTTCATTACAATTCTCCACCACCAACTCACTCAGCGTAAACCCGAAAATGGCGGTGATATGCACCAGCGTACCGTTTACGGTGAGTTTATCTAAACTGCCTTCTCTTTTAATGTTTTCATATTAACAAACGGCCAACTTTCAAAGTCAGCCGTTATTATTTTTATAAAATCGTGAATTTATTCTGCTTCTTCCCCTTCAGTTAAATCTAATTTCACATCGTCTTTTCCGCGATCGAAGAACATTTTGCGTAGCGGATTTTCGCGAGCTTCATCGTAAGCACAACGATTGGTGAAAATATCCATCGCCATATAAATTGCCTGACGGAATGATTCTTCCGATGCCATGTTTTTTCCGGCAATATCGTAGGCTGTGCCGTGATCGGGAGAAGTGCGAACAATGGGTAATCCGGCGGTGAAGTTTACACCCGAATCCATGGCTATGGTTTTAAATGGTATCAATCCTTGATCGTGATACATAGCCAGAACAGCATCAAATTCGCGATACTTTCCGGTGCCGAAAAATCCATCGGCTGCGAAGGGACCAACACACAATATTCCCGCTTCCTGAGACTCTTTTACGGCAGGGGCAATTATTTCGATTTCTTCTTTTCCCAGCAATCCGTTTTCTCCCGAGTGCGGGTTTAGTCCAAGGATTGCAATACGAGGATTTTCTATGCGAAAATCGCGTTTAAGAGAAAGATTGAGTGTCGTAAGTTTTTCGGTGATAAGCTCTTTCGATATTTTTCCTGAAACTTCTGCAATGGGAATATGAGTAGTTACTAACGCAACTCGTAATGAATTATTGGCTAAAATCATCAACGCCTTAGAGTTTTCTGCAAATCGGTCTTGCAAAAATTCCGTATGTCCCGGAAAGTGAAATTTGTCGTTCTGAATGGTGTCTTTGTTGATGGGCAACGTTACTAAAACGTCTATTTTTTTTGCTGCAAGATCTCTGGTCGCGTTATCAAGAGCGATAAATGCCGCTTCACCCGCTTCAGTGGTTGGAGTTCCTAACTCTATTCTCACCTCTTCCTTCACACAGTTGAGCAAGTTTATTTTTCCTTCACTGCATTCTTCGGCATGGTTTATGATATGAAAGTTTACGGGACTGTAATCAAGTACCTTTCTGTGATAGGAAGCCGATTTGGATGAGCCGTAAATTACCGGTACAAAAAGTTCTTGGAGGCGTTCATCGGCAAAAGTTTTCAGCAATATTTCGTATCCCACGCCATTAATATCTCCGTGCGTGATACCTACTTTTATTTGTTCTGACATTTTTCTTCTATATTTAGTGATTCAATGGTAATTCTGCTTCGCGTTATTTGCTCTCTCCGTTCGCGTAATTGGTCGCGGCGTTAAAACATTCAACAAACAACTGAATATCTACTGAAACAGCGTTCGTCCTTAGGCAATTACGATAGAATTACAATTGGGTTCTTATTTTTTATCTTTTTCAGGTACTTTTATGGTGTAAAGCGAACCCTCCATACCGCGCATTATATTGCGTTTATCGGTTTCGGGTGCAAAAATAAAGACTTCTACTACCACCACCATATTGGTGTTTTCATTCACGAAAGCATGAGAAACAAACGGTCCGCCCATCATATCTTTGGTCATTTCCCATAGTCCGCGCAATTCGGCACGAAAAAGTCCATTATATTCCAATTTTCGATAATCGGGACTATAAGCGGTAGCGGTTGCCATATGCGAGTCGAAAGAACCGGTAATGTATTCTCCTAAAATTCGATTACGGGTGGCAATGAGCGAATCTTTCTCAAAAACTGTTTCACTGGTATATGGAAACTGATAGATAACGATATCTTTTCTGGCTCGACCCGCGCTATTGGTAGCCCAATAAAAATTGGGATGTTCGGTAATATTGGATAATCCTTTCGGATAATGAATATTAAAGCCAAACACTTGCTGAATGTGCGATTGCGGTGTATCGGAATCCTTAATGAGCCATTGAGCGGTGCGCTCCATCTCTTTATTTAGGATGTAGTCAACAATACCTTCTTTGTTTTCTTTCAGAAAATTGATAAATGCTGTGGTATCTGGAGCTCTAACAGTCATAATTACTTGTCCCGATGCATATTTATCGAGTTCGGACGAGAGTTTTGCAGTACTATAAATATTCGAAATTTCCGGCATAATAATATTCCGAGCAACTTTAAATGTGCTGGTAAAATTTTCCGGTGTGAGTTGTATTATTCTGAAATTTGGTTCAAACTGTGGTAATCCCTTAGCGGGTGAATTCAACACATCAAAAAGTGCACGTCCTGTTTCGCTCTCCCATTGGTCTTTTTCCATAATTACCAAAACTTCGCTCGACATGGAAGAAGCCGATAGAAAACCACCTCCATCGCACGAAGTAAATATGAGTACTGCTAAAAATGGCGCTAAAAGTAAATTAATTAGTCTCATAATATTTTCTTTAGGATTTATTTTTAACAAAATTACAATTATTTGATTGTAAATGAAACAAATCGTTTCGATTTATGATTATTTATAATTTTGATGTAGTTGTTTGCATTCACTTCGTGTAATTCAATTGTAATTTGCGCTTCGCGCGATATTCGATAGTAATTGGTCGTGGTGTTGAAATATTCAACTAAACAACCGAATATCTATTGAATTACAACCGAATTACTACTGAATCTCTGTTTTTTTAGTTGACAGCATGCCGCAGGCAGCAAAAATATCTTCTCCGCGTGATGCACGAATGGTGCAAGTGAAACCTTTGGCTGTAAGAAAATCGCGAAACTTAATCATTGTTTCTTCCGTTGATGGCGCCAGGTCGCTACCGGGTATTTTATGAAAGCGAATCAGGTTGACACGACAATCC
This sequence comes from Bacteroidia bacterium, assembly GCA_030538215.1. Classification (GTDB taxonomy): domain Bacteria; phylum Bacteroidota; class Bacteroidia; order Bacteroidales; family Dysgonomonadaceae; genus Petrimonas. The sequence goes on along the minus strand of JAUNUM010000002.1, from coordinate 7,680 downwards.
AATCCCGATAATAGTTTGCTGAGTTCACGAGCAAATACCTGGGAATCGTTCAGACCGTTGAACATAATGTATTCGAACGACAAACGGCGTTGATGGCTCCAATCGTATTCCCGAAGCAATTCTATGATATCGGCAGCTTTGAAGGTTTTCTCAATCGGCATCAACGTTTGTCGTTGACCAGAAAGCGGACTGTGCAGACTTACTGCAAGATGACACTTGCTTTCATCAAGAAATCTTTTCAGGTTAGGAATTACACCGATGGTAGAAAGCGTGATGCGCTTGGGACTCCACGCCAGGCCGTAATCGGCCGTAAGAATTTCGATAGCTTTCATCACGTTATCGAAATTGTTTAGCGGTTCGCCCATTCCCATAAAAACCAAATTTGTAAGCTCATCGGCATCGGGAACTGAATATACCTGATTCAGAATTTCGTTTACCGTAAGGCTTCCTAGAAATCCCATTTTTCCGGTCATGCAAAAACTGCAATCCATTTTACATCCCACCTGCGATGAAACACAAATAGTCAAGCGTTCGTCCTCAGGGATATTTACCGATTCTATGAATTTACCGCTTTTTACGGGAAACAGCATTTTTTGCGTTCCGTCAACCGATGTTTTTATGTCAATAGGTTCAATACGCCCTACATCGTAGCGTTTTTTGAGAATATCTCTGTTTCGGATAGAGATATTGGTCATTTCGTCGATACTTTTTACGCATTTCACGTAAACCCAATCGACAATTTGCTTAGCGGTAAATTTAGGCAATCCAAGTTCCGAAATTTCTTTCTGAATTTCAGAAAACGTCATGCCGAGCAGATGTTGTTGATCCATTGACTTCTTATTTTTCAGGTGCAAAGATACGTAGAAATCTTGGATTTACGATTTTGATTAAAAACCAGATTGTATGAATTAGTTTTAGAAAAATTTACTATTTTTGAGCTCAATAAAATTCAAGAGCTTAATAAGTTGCACATTTTATTTAATTTTTGTACGCGCCTTGCGATTCCAAACCGCATAGCGCATTCTCCTGATGACGGAAAAAGAGTAATACATTATTTTTTAAAGCTTTCCTTAACAAAATTCAAAGGTTTATGAAACACGTTATTGTAACCGGAGGTGCACAAGGGATCGGACGAATTGTGGCACAGTCGCTGATTAAAGTGGGTTATTACGTATCAATTTTTGATATTGATGCCGAAGCTATGGAGGAAATAAAACCGCATTTCGATAAAAAACGGTGTTCATTTTTCATCACCGATGTTTCGAGTGAAGTAAGTGTCAGATCTTCGATAAGAGCATCGTTAAGAAAGTTCGATTCGATTTACGGATTGGTTAACAATGCTGTTTACGAAGCATTCAAGCCCATGAGCGAACTCACGCTCGAAGAGTGGAATCGTGCCATCGGAACCAACCTTACGGGAACTTTTCTTTGCTCAAAATTTTGCACTCCGCACCTAATAGAATCCAAAGGAAGTATCGTGAATATGTGCTCCACACGCGCGTTTCAATCGGAGCCCGATACCGAATCTTATTCGGCCAGCAAAGGCGGAATCTTTTCGCTTACTCATTCCATGGCAATGAGTTTGGCGCCCCATGTACGGGTAAACAGCATCAGTCCGGGTTGGATAGATGTTTCGGCAGTAAAGAAAAAAGCCAAAGCGCGACAAATAGAATTATCGAAAGAAGATCATTTGCAGCATCCTGCAGGTAGAGTGGGAAACGCTTTCGATATCGCACAAATGGTTATGTTTCTGCTTGATGAGGCAAACGGATTTATTACCGGACAAAATTTCACCATCGATGGTGGAATGACGAAGAAAATGATTTATGTGTGAAAGCAGATAAAAGCTTTAGGCAAATAAATGAAAAACCTTTGTCAAAATTTCGGATTTTGACAAAGGTATATCCGGATTAATACTCTAAAAAGTATATCCAATTCGCAGTGCAACTGAGTGATGAATGTTTGTTCCTTTATCGGTTCTATTTAATTGAACCAGATATGCTTTAAAAGAATCCTGCTCTAAAAGATAGGCTGCGGATAAAGAAATCTTTTGTTTGCCTTTTATCGGAAAAAATACACCTACTGCCGGCGAGAAGAAAAATCCTCCTCCTTTTTGGGTGTGAATTTCTACTGTTCCTGGATGTTCGGGGAAATAATTAGATAGTTTACTCGTATAATTTTTGTTTATAAACTGATAGCCTAGCTTTCCTTCAATATAGGGAATGATTTTTTTTGTATCAAATTTATATTGTGCCTCAGCATAGAGGGGAAATGCCGAAATTGTACTTCCACTACCATCGCTAAATAGTTTTATACCACTACCGACTCCTACGCTCATATTGTTATTTATTGCATATAGGGGTGTAATAAGAAGATGTGGACCAGTTACAGTATTTCCAAGTTTTGTGAACTCCGCCGAATATCCTAATTCTAGATGTACGCCTAATTTGTTTTTCTCTTGAGCAAAACCACTGACAAGAGAAGATATTAGTAGTATAACAGTTGTTAGAAATGTAATTTTTTTCATTTTATTTACTTTATTTGTTGTTATTCCAATATTCAGAGGCATATTTACTACCATATTTACTAGCGTATTGAGCTAGAGCATGTTTAAATTTACCACTAAATTGCTCCCAAAAACCATCTCCATTATTGAGCTCCAGTATTTGTTTTAAATTTGCAGGATAAACTGCTGTAAAATCGGCATAGGTCTCTTTACTTTCAAATCTCACATAGACATCTAATGGCGAATTTTTTGGAAAATCTTTAACTTTTATAGAGAACTCTCTCATTACTGGAAACTTCATAGGAGAATATTCATATTTACGATCTAATTCAAACTTCTTTTTATCTAAAGTCACAATTGTGGGGTATCCATATAATTTTCCATTATACCAACCTAGCCACCCCCTTTTTCTCTAACAAAAATCAATTCTTGCTTCTTTTACTTTAGCATATGGAAGATTATGTAATTCTTTTTCTATGCCTCTAATCGTTACCCACATCCTCCTCCTATTGTTATATCTTACTTTAGAAGTCGTAAGAACTACATTGTAGGCTACTTCTGGGTTTATTACTGGACTTGTGCTTATAAATCTAGTTGAAGCTATTTCTGACTGGCTTGGGAGTGCTAACCCAAGTTCTTGTAATTTGTCATATGAGAAAATATCTCTTAAATCTCTTTCTTTTCCATTTATAATTACCTTTCCTTCCTTATTAAGGAGTTTTGCGACTGCTTCATCACTTACTGGTAAGAAAGCTGCATAATCTTCTCCATGTTCTGGATAATATAAATTAGGAAACATTTTCTTAAATTCTTCATAACCGCCTTCTCGTTGGTAGTACTCATCAGCAACTCTCATAGCTTCATTATATTCATCAAATATTGATTTAAAGTTCTTAGCTGTGCTTCGGGTTCTTGAATAGGCATTTTCTGTAGCTTCATTATTACGAATACTTTCTACCAAGTTATTAAATTCTTGCTCGTTATTAAACGAGAGAATATCTACTTTATCATCTTTTACTGTCATTGTATTGAGGTTATTGCTATCTGAAACATCTAGTAGCTCACTCTTTTTACATGCTGAAAAAATAGCCATAAGTATAGTAATAGCAATTAAATAATTGATTTTTTTTATTTTTTTTGTCTTTTAATGATTAATAATTCTAATTTAAATTATATGCATTATTAAGACGTAAGTTTCAAAAAAACCCCTATATTGGAATCGTTAAAATAAATAAATTAATTATTGAAAGCTAAGTTTTTATAAAGGTTATTACTTTTAATGCAATTTGCCTTTGCGGTATCTTGCTGAATATAAGCCTGTTTTGCTTAAGTTTAAGATGAATACAAGTTATTTTAAATTCAATATTTGTATTTCAATCTAAATAGTTTTCAGAATTATCTAGACATCCATAGCTTAAGTCGCAGAGAAGTAGTGTAAGTATGTTGTACGCAATAAAAGCCCAGCTATCCTTTCTTCCCCACTTTCATTAGCCCCAGTCCTATTAGTGTCCAAACCAATTCACGGATGCGAATACACAAACTTACGTAAACTGCATGTGCGGCAGGTAAGGATAATATACCGAAAACCAGAATAAATCCGCCTTCGCGAGCGCCCAACTGCATAGGCATAAAGAAGAACAGGTTGCCTACCATAGATTGTATGGATTCTATAATAACACTTTGCGCAAAACCGATAGGTAGCCCAATGGCATACATCATAAAAATTACCTCGATGCACAAAATGTATCGCGATAAAAGTTCTAACGAAAGAGAGGTAATAAAATCTTTTTTTCGGTTCTTATATAAATCGGCAATCAGAAAATCCATTTGCACAATTTTTTCGATGTGTTTTTCCTTGTAAGCTCTCATCTTTTTTCCCACGAATGGTATTTTTCCGGCTATAGATAGTGCTTTGCTGATAAAACCGTTGGAGTAAACCGTAAATGCCCACCAAAGCAACAACAAAGAGGCTATGCCGGCAATGATTAGAATTACTCTGATGGGAACAGATACATTAGGAACAATAAAGAAGAGCAGTGGAATGGAAACCATCCAAAAAATGAAATGCGACACAAAGTGCATCATCATATATAGCAGCACTGATGAGGTGGCTTTTTGGATACCCAATTTGGGTTGTAACTCTATTATTTTATAGGGTTCTCCGCCCAATAATCCGAAAGGAGTGATAAGGTTGATGGCATATCCGCTGATGGTGAGTTTGAATGTTTTGAGAAAACCTACCGATTTTGCTTCGGGGCTACCATCGCGGATAATGGTGTGAAAAGCAAAGGTGTTGACGAGATAAACCACACCCCAAATTCCTATAATGGCGACAAACCACCAGCCCGTGAGTTTTATGTTGTTCCAGATTACGTCGAGCCCTATTTTGTAGATCATATAGGCGAGAATGGCGAACCCGACAAAGAAAAATAGATTGGTAACTATTTTGGTTTTACTCATATATTTCAATTGTAATTCAGTAGTAATTCTGTTGTAACTCGGTAGTTATTAATCGTGGCGATGAAGCTGTTCACCGCCACAACCAATAACACAAAGTGAATAACGCTATAACCGAATTACATGAACGTAGTGAATGAATTACTTCCTAAAAGGCAGTTTCGTTATTTCTGCTTTCAGGTTTTTGTTGCGTACTTTTATGAAAACTTCGGTTCCGACTTTTGTATATTCTGGTTTTACGTAGCCCAATCCAATACCTATTTTCAGCATAGGAGACATAGTTCCCGATGTTACGGTTCCGATAACTTCGTCATTGGCGTTTACAATTTCATATCCATGACGTGGAATGCCCTTGTCTTGCAATGTGAAACCACATAGTTTACGTGTAACGCCTTCGGCTTTTTGTTTTTCGAGTATATCTTTTGCAATAAAATCGTTTCCATCCACAAATTTGGTTATCCAGCCTAATCCGGCTTCCAGTGGAGAGGTAGTTTCGTCGAGATCGTTTCCGTATAAGCAGAAACCCATTTCGAGACGAAGTGTGTCGCGTGCGCCTAATCCGATGGGTTTAATTCCGAATTCGGCTCCAGCTTGGAAAATAGCTTCCCAAATTTTCTTTCCATGTTCGGGATAGAAATAAAGTTCAAATCCGCCTGCGCCCGTGTATCCGGTGTTAGAGATAATCACGTTATCCACACCACCCATTTTTCCGGTAACGAATGTATAGTAAGGAATATCCGATAAATTAATATCGGTGATTTTTTGTAAAGTATCTTTAGCTTTTGGTCCTTGTACGGCAAGTAAAGCAGTATGATTTGAAGCATCTTCCAACTCTGCACCCATGGTGTTGTTTTTTTGGCACCATTCCCAATCCTTTGCCATGTTTCCTGCGTTTACCACCATTAAATATTTTTCGGGTTCGTAGTGATAGAGTAGGAAGTCATCTTTTATACCACCTTTTTCGTTCGGGAAGCAGGTATATTGTATTTTTCCCACTTCCAGTTTAGATACGTCGTTAGTGGTTACTTTTTGAAGGAATTCGAGCGCTTTGGGACCTTTCACCCAAAATTCGCCCATGTGCGAAACGTCGAAAACGCCCACCGCGTTTACCACGGTTTGGTGTTCGTCAATAATTCCTGAATATTCGATGGGCATATTGTAGCCGGCGAATTCGTGCATTTTTGCGCCAAGCGCAATGTGAGTGTCTGTAAAAGGTGTTTTTTTCATTGTTTATTTTTGTTTTATATGTGTCATACTTAATGACTTTAAGGATAGTGATTATTTTAAAGCATAAATTATTCTGCTACCAATTCCGCAATCTTTACAATCACTTCTGTAGCTTTTTCCATTGCTTTAATGGGTATAAATTCGTAACGACCATGAAAATTCATGCCTCCGGCAAAAATATTCGGACAAGGCAGTCCCATAAAAGAAAGTCTTGCTCCGTCTGTTCCTCCGCGAATTGGTTTCACGATAGGTGTAATACCTACTTCTTTCATCGCCTTGTAGGCGTAATCTACCACATGTTTCACGGGTTCCACTTTCTCGCGCATGTTATAATACTGATCACGCATTTCCAGTTTCAGTCTGTTATCGTATCGGGTGTTTAGGAAAGCAACGGCTTGTTCCATTTGTTTTTTGCGGTTTTCAAAAATCTGTCTGTCGTGATCGCGAATAATGTATGATACGGAAGCTTCGTCAACCGTTCCGTTGATAGCAATCAGGTGAAAGAAACCTTCGTATTTTTCCGTATATTCGGGACGTTCGCTTACAGGAAGCATCTGAACAAGTTCGTTAGCCACGTGTAAAGCGTTTATCATTTTGTTTTTTGCATATCCGGGATGAACGTTTCTTCCTTGTATTGATATTTTGGCAGAAGCGGCGTTGAAATTTTCGTATTCCAGTTCGCCAATTTCGCTGCCATCCATGGTGTATGCCCAATCTGCTCCAAACTTTTCCACGTCAAACTTATCGGCACCACGCCCAATTTCTTCGTCGGGAGTAAATCCGATACGTATTTTTCCGTGCTTTATTTCGGGATGCGCGATTAAGTATTCCATTGCGGTCATAATTTCGGCAATTCCCGCTTTATCGTCGGCGCCGAGCAGCGTAGTTCCATCGGTTACAATAAGATCGTCACCTACGAATTTCAATAATTCGGGAAAATCGTTGGGCGATGAAGCGATGTTTTGATCTTCGTTCAGCACAATATCTTTTCCATCGTAGTTTTTTACGATACGTGGATTTACGTTTTCTCCGCTCATATCGGGACTTGTATCAAAGTGTGCAATAAATCCAATAGTGGGAACTTCTTTATCGATATTTGATGGTAAAGTTGCCATTAGATAACAATTGTTATCGAGAGAAACGTCTGTCAGACCCATTTCAATCATTTCTCGTTCAACCTCCTTTGCCAAGTTAAACTGCTTTTGGGTACTCGGTGTTTGGGAGTTATTTTCGTCAGACTGTGTGTCTATTTTCACGTACTTGATAAATCTTTCAACAATGTTCATAATCTTTTTCTTTAGTTGGCACAAAGATAACAAAAGGCTTTTATTTAATAAAATCAATTCAGCCGTTTTGTAACTAAAAAAAAAACCGTATCTTTGCACTTGGGTAAGTCCTATACGGCCAGCTCCCATTGAATCCCCCAGGTCTTGATCGAAGCAAGGGTATTTGGTTGTAGCGGCGCGATATAGTAAGCTTACCCTTTTTTT
>JAUNUM010000081.1 GCA_030538215.1 Bacteroidia bacterium | reverse complement strand
GAATGACAATAAACAACACCACCGATAAAATAAGTGTATCCCACGGGATGCTGATACCGCCAATACCGAGCAGAAATTTCACAATAGGGATAAAAGCAAATAGAATAATCAAATCGTTTACAGCAACTTGCACTAATGTGTAGGCGGCATCACCTCGGGTGAGGTAACTCCAAACGAAAACCATTGCCGTGCATGGTGCCGCACCAAGCAAAACGGCACCTGCCAGGTATTGATGCGCCAAATCATCGGGAATAAACGATTTGAAAACGACGAAGAAAAATAACCACGCCAGTCCGAACATCGTAAAGGGTTTTATTACCCAATTTGTTATGCCTGTAATAAGAATCCCTTTTGGGCGTTTACTCACATTTTTTACACTGTTGAAATCTACTTTCATCATCATCGGGAAAATCATCAACCAAATGAGGATGGCTACAGGAATAGATACGTTGGCGTATTCAAAGCGGCTGAGTGTCTCGGGAATAATGGGTATGAATCTTCCGATAGCTACACCAATAATAATACATATAGTAACCCAAAGCGTTAGGTAGCGTTCAAAAAAACCAATGCCTTTTTGTTTCTTTTTCATAAAATGGGGTAAATCTTTGTCAAAGTTTTGAACTTTGACAAAGGTGTGTTGTATAAAACTTCTTAAATTCGGTATGAATCTCATCGCGAACGCGACGGAATTCGCTCTCAATAAATTCCGGTGTTCCAACAGCGTGGCTCGGATCGTCGAAACCGATATGCAGGCGTTTTTTTACTTTCCCGATAAAAGCCGGACACACTTCATTGGCTCCGCCGCAAACGGTAATCACGTAATCCCACTCATCGTTAAGATATTTATCCACCTGATCCGATGTGTGGTGGCTGATATCGATATCAATTTCCGCCATCGCTTTTACCGCTTCGGGATTTAATTTTCCCGATGCTTCCGTTCCTGCGGAACAAACCGTGATGTTTGGGTCGAACGACTGTAGAAAACCGTGTGCCATCTGGCTTCGACAACTGTTTCCGGTGCAAAGAATTAAAATCTTCATTATTATGTTAGTTTAAAGTTTATTTTTCGTAAAACAACGAACATTAATGGCAAACTTTTTAGCAAGTAATGATTTCTTTATTAAAAAAATCACTAAATATCTGCTTGGCAATTTCCCAGTTTTCTTTATTAATGCAATATCTCACTTTCGGAACTTCAATTTCGCCCTGAATTAGTCCTGCATTTTTTAATTCTTTCAAGTGTTGCGAGACTGTTGCCTTGGCATTGGGAAACACATCGTGAATATCGCCGAAATAACACGATTCCTGCAATAGCAAAAACTGTATTATTGCCACTCGGGTAGGATGTCCCAGCGCTTTGGCAAATATTGCGATTTGCTTATCGGTAGGTTTTATATCGTCTTTTTTCTTAGCCATATTACTTTATTGTTCGTAAAATTACGAACAATATTTTAAATTGCAAATGGTTTTGGAGAAAAAATCTATATTTTTGGATAACTACTATTTTTTCCTTTATTTTGTATCTGTCAAAGTTTACTGACATTGGTAAACTTAATTCTTATATTTTATGACAAAGGGTAACGACATAGCAATAATTTATAACAACTACGTAGATGATATGTACACCTATGCCCTTTATCTCGGCTTCCAAGAGAATGATGTTGTTGATGCCATACAAGATGTTTTTTATAATCTTTGTGAAGCACAAAAAAATATAGATGAAATTTCTAATATTAAATTTTACCTTCTAAAATCTTTAAGAAACAGGCTTATTGATCTTTCAAAAATTAAAAATCATAATGTGTCATTTAGTCGCATTGCTCATCTTGAGACAGTAATAGGAGAAACGCGCGAGTACGTTGAAAATAGGCTTATTGAAATTGAGGAAGAGGAGCAGATTAAACAAAAAATCAAGGAAATGCTTGATTTATTGTCACCGCGTCAACAAGAGATTATTTATTTGCATTTCATGGAGGGGTACGATTATAAGCAAGTAGCTGAAATAATGGATATGAATTACGACAATATCCGTAAAATGATATATAAGTCCTTCAAATTGCTTCGCAAAAAATACGGTGACTCTCTCTTACTTCTTTATTTAATTCATGGGTTGCACTCCTTTAGCAATAATCTGTGTGGTAATTAGCAGTTTTTTGTGCTGATTACTAATTTTCCTCTTTCTTTTTTTGTTAAAAAGTGATTTTTTCTTGAAAATAGGCGACAATTGTTAACTTTTTGTGTCTTATCTATAAATATGTAATAATTTGTTTACACTTTTATGGCTACAAATACTTATTATAAATCTCATTCGGAGTTGCTGAGAGATGAAAAATTTCTATTGTGGCGTTTGTCTCCTCAAGATGAACTTGATTACTACTGGAATGAGAAATTACGTCTCTATCCCGATTTGCATTTGGAAATAGAACTTGCAGATAAATACCTTAAAGAAAATTTGTTTGTCAAACGATTTATTAAGTCGGAAAATAAGGAAAAAATACTTCAAGAGATATTGTATGCGGTAGAGCATAAAGTAAATCATAAAAAAACGAAAAAGAATACCTTAAGGTCTTGGATAACCTATAGTGCAGCTGCATGTTTGCTTGGTTTAGTGGTTCTGTTTTTGCATAAGCTTAATACTTCGAGACAAAGCGAACAAATTACTATCAGTCAATTAGAAACTGAAGGCATACGCTTTATTTCTTCGGGAAAAACTATTTTGTTTGAAGAAAATATTGATATACGGATTGGTGGTAAAGGGATGACAATAACTCAAAGTGATAGTTTGGGAAGAGGTGAGGAAATAGAGATTGCCGATAATGTACTAAACAAGCTCATTGTTCCATACGGCAAACAATCTAAAATTCGGCTTGCCGATGGAACAAATGTTTGGTTAAATTCAGGTTCCACGTTAGAGTTTCCTTCAAGTTTTAGTGGTGATAAACGTGAAATAATGCTCACGGGAGAAATGTATATAGAAGTTGCAGAGAATAAGAAGTTACCGTTTTACGTAAAAACATCTAATTTTAATGTGCAAGTACTGGGTACAAAATTTAATGTTTTTGCTTATGAAAAACAGCTTCAATCAATTGTTTTGGTAGAGGGCAGTGTTGAGCTAAAATCAAACAAACTTCAACGAAGTTATAAACTTTTTCCCAATGAAATTGCGTTTTTAGAAAATGATGATTCTTTTAGAAAAGAAAAAATAGATGCTTTGCAATATGTTAGCTGGACAAAAGGATACGTTGTTCTTAATAAGACACCGTTGACTGATGTAATGAAGTATGTAGAGAGATATTACAACGTATCGTTTGAATATACGCATACACCTAATTTAAGAAATATGACGTGCGATGGTAAACTTTATCTGTCTGATAATTTAGATAATGTGATGAAGTCGATAGCGTTATTGTCTAACACAGAATATCGAAAAGAAAATAATTCTATATATATAAATAACAAATAGAGTGTGCCTATTAAAAAATAAAAAATATTTTATAAAAAAGCGAACAATATTCGCAGTATTGTTCGCCGTGATAAAAATTTAATCATTGAGTTACTAATAATAAATTTAAATCATGCAAATCTATGGAAAATAAATGGATTAAAAGAGGAGAGAGCCTTAATAATCCTCAATACGCGTTAAGAATCATGAAGACTTTAATTATCTTCTTATTTGCTGCTATGTTTAGTGCGGCAGCAAATACTTATTCTCAAGAAATGAAAATTGAACTTAACTTAAAAAATACTCGAGTTAAAGATGTTTTCACAGAAATTGAGAAGCAAAGCAGCTATATTTTTTTATTATCGGGAAATATAGAAAATGAGTTAAATAGAAAAGTTGATGTAGATGTTCATTCTGAGTCTGTAGATGAAATATTAAAAATAGTTATTGCCCGTACTAACTTGAAATATGAAGTAGTGGACAAGCAAATTGTGGTTTATCCAAATGCAGATACTTCGAAAAATAATTTTAGTTCTGTTGAGGCAAAGCAGAAAGAACAGTCGGCACAGCAGCGTATAAGCGGAATAGTTACAGACAAAAAAGATGGGGTTCCGATTATAGGAGCAAATGTATCCGTACCTAATACTGCAACAGGTACTGTTACCAATGAGAAAGGACAATACAGTTTATCGGTTCCTGTTGGTTCAACACTACGTTTTTCTTATATAGGATATGTCACTCAAGAATTTAAAATTACCAATCAAGCTATACTCAATGTACAGTTGGTTGAAAATATTAGTGAAATAGATGAAGTAGTGGTTACAGGATATGCAAATGTTCGGAAAGAAAGTTTTACCGGATCTGTTACGCAAATAAAAAAAGATGAATTGCAAAAAGTTTCTCCCGGAAACATCATCAACACAATACAAGCATTTGATCCTTCTTTCCGAATCATGGAAAATATTTCTATAGGATCAAACCCAAATGCTTTACCCGAATTTTATATGCGAGGACAATCAGGATTACCCGGAGTAAAGGAATTAGATATTCTTGAATCGTCGGATGTGTCACAATTTTCGTTGCAAACAAATCCTAATACTCCTATATTTATTTTAGATGGATTTGAAGTAGGTGTACAAAAAATTTACGATTTGGATTTAACACGCATAAAATCTGTAACACTCCTTAAAGATGCCTCATCTACAGCTATTTATGGTTCACGTGCTGCAAATGGCGTAATTGTTATAGAGACAGTTACACCTCAGTCCGGAAAGATCAGAGTTAATTATTCCGGAAATTATAGCCTTACAGAGCCTGATCTCAGCAGCTATAATCTAATGAATGCCAAAGAAAAAATTCAGGCTGAAATGGATGCTAATTTCTTTGGAGAACCCGATCCTTCGGAATATCAACATGGTTCGTATGAACAAGCTAAATGGAATAAAAGATCGTACTACATCAGTAAAAATAACCAATTATTACGAGGTGTGGATACCTACTGGCTGTCTCGTCCTCTAACATCGTCGTTCAATCATAAACATAATTTGTTTATTGAGGGAGGTGTTGATATGTTTCGTTACGGAATAGATATGCGCTATGATAAAGAAAATGGTGTGATGAAAGGCTCTTTCCGAAATAGAAAAGGTGTAGGCTTGGTTACAGAGTATATGGGGAAGAAGTTGCAGATCCGTAATCAAACAAACTTTGACATTATGACGAATCAAAATTCGCCTTACGGAGATTTTGAAACATATGTGAGGTTGCAACCCTATTACGAACCGATAAATGCGGAAACTGGAGAATACTTTAAAGATTATTCAACTTTATGGGGTTCTGTCAGAAGTATGAAAAATCCTTTATATGAGGCTTCATTAGATAGCTATAGCAATGGAGGATATAAAGAATGGACCAATAATTTATCGGTAAACTGGCGAATTATGCCGCATTTATTAGTGAAAGGGCAATATGCTATTTCATATAACGATTCGGAAAACAAAAACTTCATTGATCCTCGATCTACTAAATATACCCGATCGGATGATTTTTTGCAAAGAGGAGAACTGAGAATTTCAAACTCAAAGAGTTTAAGACAGAATTTGAATTTGTTTGGAGCTTACAGCCAGTCAATTAAGCAGCATTATCTCAATTTGTCATCGGGCGTTAACGTAATGACAACCGATTTTAATAGTGCAAGTTATTGGTATCGGGGTATTCCCAATAAGGAGTATAGCGATCCTGCATTTGCAAATAAGATAGAAGAAAAGCCATATTTTAACGATAACAAAATACGCTTGTTTGGAGCATTTTTTACATCAAACTATAGCTACAAAAATATCTATTTATTAGATGCATCGTTAAGAGTCGACGGCTCTTCTGAGTTTGGATCCAATAGAAAATGGGCACCATTTTGGTCTGTGGGAACGGGAATTAACTTTCACAACTATCCTTTCCTAAAGCAGAATAAAAACGTAACAATGCTAAGAATTACGGGAAATATGGGTCAGACCGGGAAATCGAATTTCTCTCCCTACATGGCAAACAATATGTACAAAATAATGAATGATGATTGGTATCCTACAGGTATTGGCGCTAATTTGATTTATTTGGGAAATTCAGATCTTACTTGGGAAAAAACAGTGTCAAGCAATATTGCTCTTGATATTGCTTTTCAGAATCGCTACTTCCTCAGAGTCGATTTTTACAACAAAACGACCAAAGATTTGATAAACGATGTATCATTGCCCACTTCATCCGGATTTAGAGTTTACCGAGACAACATTGGAGAAATACGAAACCGTGGTTTTGAAATAAAAACGAATTTAAATGTAGTAAAAACAAAAGATTGGAATTTGATTTTGTTTGCTAACTTATCGCAAAATAAAAACAAAATTATGAAGCTGTCCGAATCATTGAAAAGATACAATGAGCGAGTAGATCAGTATTTTGATAAATACGTCAATACAGCCGATGTGTTTTTTGTTACTACCAATAAACAATTCACAAGACCTATTAAGAAGTTTGAAGAAGGTAATTCGCTTACGACCATATATGGTATGAAATCGTTAGGAATTAATCCGGCTAATGGAAAAGAGGTTTTCGAAAAACGAGACGGTACCATTACCTACGATTGGAATTCTGTTGAACAACAAGTTATAGGGAATACCGAACCATTAGCGCAAGGTGCTTTTGGATTAAATGCACAATATAAACAATGGATGTTATATACCACATTCTTATACGAGTTTGGCGGAGACAGATATAATCAGACACTCGTGAACGAAGTGGAAAATGTGGACTTAATGCATTCCAATGCAGATAAACGGGTAAGCACGGAACGATGGACAAAACCCGGAGATATTACACCTCTTAAGAATATTAAAGATGGATTAGTAGTAACACGGGTAACATCTCGTTTTGTTCAAAAAAATAATTATGTGCGATTCAACTCTTTGTCGTTGGGTTATAATTTTGAACCCGGTTCATTAAAGAAATATGGATTAACTATGTTGCGACTGCAATTTAATATGAACGACATTGCACTTTTCTCAACCATACGGAGAGAAATGGGCACAACTTATCCATTTGCGCGTACATTTTCATTCACTTTAAATACAGCTTTTTAATTATGAAACATAAAATATACATTATAGTTTTAGTCAGTTTGATTGGACTGTTTGGCTGTAACGATTTCTTGGATGTAACATCAAGTGAAAAGATATTGCAAAAAGATCTGTTCAAGGATTCTAACGGATTTCGAATGGCTGTGAACGGAGTTTATAAAGATTTGTCATCTCCGAATTTATACGGTAAGAACTTGTCGTGGGGATTTGTGAGTGCAATAGGGCATAACTACGAAGTAAGTCAAACCACACTTCCTTCGGATTTGTATCAAAGTGCTATTTTTAGATGGGATGTATCCGATACACAAATGATAGCCGATGCAATATGGTCCAGAGCATATAATATAATTGCAAACTGCAACAATATTATTCAGGAAACCGAAAGCAGAGATTCTCTTTTCTTTAGAGAAAAATCATTAGAGAAAAACCTCATATTGGGCGAAATGTATGGCCTTCGGGCAATGATGCATTTTGATATGCTTCGACTTTTTGCTCCGGCACCTGTAATGAATTATTCGGGAAGCAGCATTCCT
Organism: Bacteroidia bacterium; assembly: GCA_030538215.1. Lineage (GTDB taxonomy): Bacteria > Bacteroidota > Bacteroidia > Bacteroidales > Dysgonomonadaceae > Petrimonas. Next base: position 4,364 of record JAUNUM010000081.1, on the reverse strand, counting down.
TATGTGGAAAAATATCCGGATTATCATCCTATACATCAATCCACAACCGATGTGCTGAACAATATCATTACAGATATGGAAAAAGCCAAAGAGATATTGGCGCCTATTGACACAATTAAATTTCGCTCCATTATGACCTATCCCGAAAATAGGTATCGGACTTTTTATTACACGGAACTAAAAGAAGGTGAATTTTTTAATTACAGGTGCCAGCGTATGAATTTTTTCGCAGCAACAGCGCTGTTAGCACGTGTTTATCTGTATAAAGGAGACTTTGAAAATGCTTTTGCCAATGCAAATTTGATATATAAATATCACAAATTGAATTGGTTCAAATGGACGGATCCGAATAATCAGGGGCAGAGCAATGATGTGGACATGGTTCATATAAAAAGACCCGACGAGTCATTGTTTTTACTCCATAACAGTAAGAATTTCGAAAATATCGAAGCCTACACTCTTGTTGGAACATCCGGAATACATAGATTCAGAATGAATAAAATGGATGAGCTTTTTCAAAATGATTTGGATGATTTCAGATACTTAGGTTGGTATAATAGAGACGGGTTACAACGTTATTTAACATGGATGAGGCCTACCGGAACTTCAGAGTTTGCTCAAAAAATTGCTCAGTATCAAGGGCCTTTAATTCCAATAATTCGCTTTTCGGAAATGTATCATGTTATGATAGAGTATTATATCCATAAAGGAAATATTCCAGAAGCGATAAATTTATTAAATGACTTACGCCTTGCTCGCGGTGCAAAAGCCAGGGTAGCAAATGATGTAACTTCCGATGTTTTAATGGATAAGTTAGTTATTGATATCATTCGGGAAACATTGACAGAGGGACAAACATTTTTCATGTATAAACGGTTAAAACGTGATATTTTCAACGGAGCAACAAATATTATAATGGAGCCCCAAGATTGGACAATACCGATACCTCATAGTGAAACAGCTTATTAAAGAGTAATTTATAAAAAATTAAATTCAATGAAAAAATTATATATACTGTTTACAATAGTCCTGTTTTGTTTTTCTTCTTGCAAAGAAGATGCAATAATGACGTATAGTGGCGGAGATTATATTCAGTTTAATAAACCCGTTACCGACTCTTTAACGTGTTCTTTTTTACTCTATTCAGGCTTGTCTGAAGTTGCGTTTCCATTGCCTGTAGAGCTTGTGGGAATGCCCAAGCCATCAGATAGGAAATATAAGGTAGAGATTGATCAAGAGTTTACTAATGCTCCACAAGCGAATTATGAAATACCGAAAGAGTTTACGTTCCGATCCGGAATGGCTCAGGATACGTGCTGGTTAACGCTAAGGAAAACACCGGAAATTTCAATAAAACCAGTTCGCCTTGTAGTTAAACTTGTGGAGTCTTCCGACTTTAAACTCGGACAAACAGAACACACGAAATCCATTATATATATAACCAATATTATTGCAATACCCGATTGGTGGAACACTAGGGTTAGAAGATATTATCTGGGAGTTTACTCCGATAAGAAATATCGACTATTTATACAGGTAACAGGTAAGATTACAATGGATGTTAGAAATGAAGACGAATTAAGGTTCAATACACTGTTATTAAAATATTATCTTCAGAAAGAAAAAGATGCGGGCAGAACCGTTTACGAAGATGATGGTACGGAAATGAAAGTAACTTTAACAACCGGATAAAACTTTAAAAATGAAACGAATATATTACTTAATATTAAGTGCAGTAATATGCCTATCTTTTCTATCATCTTGTTATGATGATATGGGAAATTACAATTATCTTAACTATAATAAAATAGAAGAAGTTAAAGCAGAAGGTATAACCTCTGTTGCGTTAGGCGATACAATAAAGATACGCCCTGTCATAAAGTGGAAATATCCCGATAGAGACACTACCGCTTTTGATTTTAGATGGGAGCTCAACGATTCCGTTATATCTAATCAGCGTAACTTAATATACATTCCTAACATAGCCACTACAGGAAGAGGTTGCACTCTTTATATTACGGAAAGATCCTCCGGCATTGTAACGATTTATTCTACTTCTATATCGGTTTTAACTTCTTATAGAACAGGGTGGGTTGTTTTGGCTGAAGAAGAGGGTAAATCCATTTTATCTTATGTTCGCAGGGATACAAAAACCAACGACAAAGGCGAAAAATACTTCCAATATGTAGAATATAAAGATATATACAATACGTTGTTTGAGGGAGCACCCTTAGGTACTGATCCTAAAAGGCTGTTTTATATGCAAGTTGGGAACAAAGATGAAATACTTGTTCTCCAAAATCCCAATGAATCAGTTTACTTGTCGGGAGAAGATTTTTCGAAAAAAACACTTCTAACAGATGAATTTAGCGATAAAAAATACCCTGCCGGATTTATACCTCGAGAGTTTGTAGATGCAGTTTACTGCAATTATTTAGTTGGAGAAAACGGACAAGTATATTGGCGCGTTGTTTCGAATTACGCTCAGCATGTAACCCGTTTTTTCCCCGAACCTCTTTACCATACCCAAGGGTTGAATGTGGCTTTTTTTCCGAATATCAGATTATACGGTGATGTGTTTATGACTTATATGTACGATAAGCAGAATAACAAAATGTATGCTCGCTCTACTATGCTCGGAACAGACGCCGGCGCTCTTATGCGAATAGTCAACAATGCAAAACCCGAAGGTGTAGCAGATATAACCAATTTTGGGAATTATCAATTAATTTATATGGGGGGCGATAAACCAAACTATATGATGATATTGAAAGATAAAACTACCGGAGAATATGTATATCACTCTTTTCGTGAAGCAAATGATTTTCGGCTCAATCTTACTATAAGCAGGCACTTTCAAGAACCATTTACGGGCGGGCCGCTCATTACCGAAAATACGAAGTTTCTTCATTTGAGAAAAACGAATTATCTATTCTTCGGCGAGGGCAGTAAATTATATTTTTACGACAGAGCTACAAAACGTGTTAAATTGTATCACGATTTTGGCTCGGGCAACATCGTGAAAATCGCTCCCGAAGCTTATGAAACGGAATTAGGAGTTGCGTTAGACAATGGCAGCCTGTATGTGTGCAGCACTAAAATAGAAGTTTTAGCTGCCGACAATCCCGGAGCAGAAGGAGGAATACTCCATCATATTACAGGATTAGGAAAGATAGTTGACTTGATTTGGAAATATGGGGGTAGTTATCCTCTCTACATATAACCTACAGCAAAACTAAATTTTAATATTGCATTAAATATTACGATATGATTTTGATATCTATCGAAATTAACTCAGTCCAACGCAACGTATGCGTTGCGTTGGACTATTAGCTATTTGAAAAACAATAAATAATTCAATCTAAAGTATAATCAATTAACAAATAATAAACCATTTATGGATCAACCAATTGTTAAAGTCGATGAACTATCACACCGTTATGCTATTCAATGGGCGGTACGTGATATCAATTTCGAAATCAACGGAAAAGGTGTCTATGGACTGTTAGGAGCCAATGGTTCCGGAAAGTCTACCATTATGAACATTATGTGTGGCATACTGAAACAAACTCAAGGCAACGTTTATATTAAAGGAATTAGTGTTAGTGAAAATCCTGTAGAAGCAAAAAAACATCTTGGCTTTTTACCTCAATTAGCCCCTTTGCATCCCGATCTTACAGTGGAGGAATATTTGATACATGCGGCCAATATGCGGTTGATGCCTGCTAAAAGTATTTCCGATGCCGTTAAAAAGGCAATGGAAAAGTGTGATATCCTTCATTTTCGCAAGCGATTAATACGTAATCTTTCAGGTGGATATAAACAACGAGTAGGTATTGCTCAAGCAATTGTTCATAATCCGGAATTTATAATACTTGATGAACCTACCAATGGCTTGGATCCTAATCAAATATTAGAAGTTCGCTATCTTATTAAAGAAATTGCCCAAGAGCATACTGTTCTACTTTCTACTCACATTTTACAAGAAGTACAAGCTACATGTGATCATATTTGGATGATTAATGAAGGACGACAGGTGTTTTCGGGAACAGTAGAAGATTTTGACAACTATCTTATTCCTAATTCACTTATAGTAGTTTTAATGGCACCTCCATCATCTGCAGAATTAAGGCAATTACCCGGTATAGACGAAGTGGAAGATTTAGGTAACAAAACATTTAAAATCCGCTTTAAGGAATCCGACGAAGCCATTAAGCAGATAGTTAATGCTAGTGTAGAAAAAGCATGGCATTTGCGGGAAATACGCATTGAAAAAACCTCTATGGACTCGGTGTTTGCAGAATTATCAAAAAAAGGAAAAACTAAAAAGAATTGAATATGAAAACTACATGGAAAATAGCAAA
>JAUNUM010000179.1 GCA_030538215.1 Bacteroidia bacterium | reverse complement strand
AAATTAAAATAAGAATGTTTATAACTTTATGAAAAATAAAATTCTAATTTTCATAACTTAAAAAGCAAGTTAATTACAGAAAAATCATCAACAGTTTCAACAGGCTATTATCATTATCATATTTGTTTTTATTTTTTAAAACTTACTATATAAATAAAGGATTATGACAAAATCAGAATTGATCGAAAAAATAACTATTCTTCGAAAAGAAAAAAATGCCATTATTTTGGCGCACTATTATCAGGAACCCGAAATACAAGATATTGCCGATTTTGTAGGCGATAGCCTTGCCTTGGCACAATGGGCTGCAAAAACAACGGCTGACATTATTGTGCTTTGCGGTGTTCATTTTATGGCTGAAACAGCAAAAATTTTATCGCCCGAGAAACGGGTTTTTATCCCCGATATGGAAGCAGGATGTTCATTGGCAGACAGTTGCCCGGCCGATGAATTTGAGAAATTTACCAAAGCACACCCGGATCATACGGTAATTTCATACGTAAATACCACAGCTGCCGTGAAAGCTGTTACCGATATCGTAGTTACTTCCACCAATGCCAAACAAATTGTGGAGTCGCTCCCCGAAGATGAGAAAATAATTTTCGGGCCCGATAAAAATCTCGGCGATTACATCAATAAACTTACCGGAAGGAATATGCTGTTGTGGGAAGGCGCTTGCCACGTTCACGAACAATTTTCTATGGAGAAAATCATCGATTTGAAAAAAGAATACCCAAACGCACTTTTGCTGGCACATCCTGAGTGTCCTAAGTATTTATTGGAAATTTCGGATCACGTGGGTTCTACATCGTCTATTTTGAAATTCGCAACACAATCTGATAACAAGCAATTTATTGTTGCTACCGAAGCGGGAATTTTGCACCAAATGCAGAAAGAAAATCCCGATAAAGAATTTATTCCCGCTCCACCCGAAGATTCTACCTGTGCTTGTAACGAATGTTTCTATATGAAAATGAATACATTACAAAAATTATATTTGTGTTTACAGAATGAACGTCCCGAAATTTTTGTGGATGAAGAGGTGAGATTGAAAGCGGTGGGGTCGATAGAGAGGATGTTAGAAATTTCAGCAAAGCACGGTTTGTAATGACTATTCGCTTAAACAAATTCATATCCGAAAGCGGAATTTGTTCGCGGCGCGAAGCCGATAAATATATTGAAAAAGGACAGGTTTTAGTAAACGGAAAACGTGCCGAAATTGGTGCACTGGTTTCGAAATACGATAAAGTTCTTGTAAACGGATTATTGATTGAGCCGAAAGAGGAAGAAGATTTTGTTTTGCTGGCATTCAACAAACCGCGCGGAATTGTGAGCACAACCGATAAAGCCGAACGCGATAATATTGTGGATTATGTCAATTACCACGAACGAATCTTCCCAATCGGCAGGCTTGACAAAGACTCGCAAGGCTTGATCTTTTTGACCAACGACGGCGATATTGTAAACAAAATTCTACGTGCAGGAAACCGTCATGAAAAAGAATATATTGTAACCGTTAATAAACCGGTTACGGATGATTTTGTTAAAAAAATGTCCGGCGGAGTTCCCATTTTGGGAGAAGTAACCAAAAAATGTAAAGTAGAAAAAATATCGGAATTTGT
>JAUNUM010000080.1 GCA_030538215.1 Bacteroidia bacterium | reverse complement strand
GTAGAGACACACGGCCTGTAGAGACACACGGCCGTGTGTCTCTACTGTTTTCAAACATAAAAAACGTGAATGCTCCGCAAAAAATACACCAACTTGCAGCTGACATTTTCCCCGAAATTATTCGTCATTACCGATATCTACATGCGCATCCTGAACTTTCGTATCAGGAAGAAAATACGGCGAAGTATATTACTGCATTTTTAGATGCCGAAAATATTCTGTATCGCTCAAATATTGGCGGTTATGGAATTTTGGCATGGGTAAAAGGCGAAAAACCAGATAAGGGTAAAACCATCGCTTTTGTTGCCGATATGGATGCTTTGCCGGTTCACGAAAAGAACGATATTCCCTACAAATCGAAAACCGAAGGCGTGATGCACGCCTGCGGACACGATTCGCACACGGCATCTCTAATGGGAGCGGCAAAAATAGTAAATTCTTTGCGAAACGAATTTGCCGGAACAGCACTGTTTGTGTTTCAGCCTGGCGAAGAACAATCGCCCGGTGGAGCGGATTTAATGCTGAAAGACGGTGTTTTTCGGGACTTTATGCCCAATTTTATCGTAAAGCAACACGCTTACGCAGATTTGCCCGCCGGAAAAGTAGCTTTTCAAACCGGAACGGTCATGGCATCGGCAGATGAGGTACACATAAAAGTGAAAGGGCAGGGCGGACACGGCGCGTTGCCGCACGAACTGAACGATACCGTATTGGCGTCGTCGAATATTATCGTTGCTTTGCAGCAAGTGGTGAGCCGCCGTAGAAATCCGTTTCAGCCGATGACGCTTTCGTTCGGAAAATTCATTGCCGATGGTGCCACCAACGTTATTCCTTCGGAAGTGTTGCTTGCCGGTTCGCTGCGTTGTATGGATGAAGATGAACGGCAAAAAATGCTTCGTATAATTCCTGAAATTATCGAATCAACCGCCAAAGCTTACGGTTGCACGTGCGAAATTTATATGCCCGATGGCTATCCGTGCACCATTAGTCACGAAAACATAACCGAAAAAGTTCGTTCACAAGCCATTGAATTTCTTGGTGAAGCCAACGTTTTGGAATATCCCAAACGAATGACCGCTGAAGATTTTGGATTTTTCTCGCAACAATATCCTTGTTGTTTTTATCGGTTTGGCGTAGCCAGTGAAAATGGAGCTTGCGGCAAGTTGCATTCATCAACTTTTCTTATCGACGAAAAAGCGTTGTTAACTTCCACATCTTTATTCGCTTTTATTGCACTTGATACACTTAAATTGTGATAATTTATTTGTTTTCGTCTGTTATAAACGTATTTTTTTATATTTTTGTAAAAAAATAATCGTTTTTCTAACAATTTAAAAGTGTAACTGTTATGGCTTATCATGATTTAGACGAACTTGACGCAAAAATTCTAAAACTTATTGTAAATAACGCGCGAATTCCTTTTCTTGAAGTTGCTCGTGAATGTGGCGTATCGGGTGCAGCAATTCATCAACGTGTGCAAAAATTAGTCAATTTAGGTGTTATCAAAGGTTCGGAATTTATCCTTGATCCCGAAAAAATAGGCTATGAAACATGTGCTTATGTGGGTTTATTTCTTGTTTCTCCCTCGTCATTCGATGACGTAGTTAAAGAGTTAGAAAAAATTCCCGAAGTAGTTGAATGTTATTATACTACCGGACAATACGATCTGCTGATCAAAGTTTTTGCGAGAAACAATAAAGATTTGCTTCGGATAATTCACAGTCAGCTTCAACCACTTGGTTTGGCCAGAACCGAAACGCTGATGTGCTTTAAAGACGCTTTTCGTAAGAAATTACCGATAGATTTTTCTTGAAAAAATCAAAATAGTTTCTGAGTTTTGCCTAATTTATTGATATTGCATAAAACTAAATATCTAAAAATGACATCAAGAAGAAATTTTATTAAAAAAAGTGCCTTAGGATTTGTAGCTTTGGCAGTTAATCCATCGTGGGCACGAGAAAAAATGATAATCGCTCCACAAGTCGAAAAATACCTTTCAAAACGGCCTCCGGTAAATGGAAGAAAATTCACATCTAAAGCAGTTGAACTCATTATAACAAGGGTAAAACCAAAAATAAAAGATGAAAAACTGGCTTGGATGTTCGAAAATTGTTTTCCCAATACATTAGATACAACGGTGAAGTTTTCGATGAAAAACGGAAAACCCGATACTTTTGTTATCACAGGCGATATCGATGCCATGTGGCTTCGCGATTCATCGGCTCAGGTTTGGCCATATCTGCCTTTAATGAAAGAAGATGCCGAGCTTAAACAAATGATCGCCGGACTTATTCATCGGCAAACACAATGTATTCTTATTGATCCGTATGCCAATGCGTTTAATCCTCACCCAATTCCTGACGGACACTGGATGAGTGACGGAACAGCTATGAAACCCGAACTTCATGAGCGCAAATGGGAAATAGATTCACTTTGTTATCCCGTACGGCTTGCTTATAATTATTGGAAAACTACTGCAGATACATCTGTATTTGATGCCGACTGGAGAAAAGCCATGAAGTTGATAGTGCAAACTTTCAAAGAGCAGCAAAGAAAAGAAGGACGTGGTCCATATTCGTTTTTGCGTGTAACAGATCGTCAATTAGATACGTTGAATAATGTAGGATATGGAAATCCTGTAAATCCTGTAGGATTAATTGTTTCATCGTTCCGTCCTTCAGATGATGCCACTACTTTTGGATTTCTTATTCCGTCTAATCTTTTTGCTGTAACATCCTTAAAACAAATGGCCGAAATTTCGGAAAAGATACACAATGATACGTCTTTTGCAAAAGAATGTCGTGCATTGGCTGCTGAGGTGAAAAATGCTATCGACAAATACGGCATATATACGCATCCCAAATACGGGAAAATATACGCGTTTGAAGTAGATGGTTATGGCAATCAATATATTATGGACGATTCAAATGTACCCAGTTTATTGGCGTTGCCTTATTTGAATAGTGTGGCAAAGGATGATGAGATTTACCAAAATACCCGAAAATTTGTTTGGAGTACAGATAATCCGTATTTTATTAAAGGTAAAGCAGGAGAGGGAATCGGTGGTCCTCATATCGGTATTTACGATATGATTTGGCCTATGAGCATCATCATGTATGCTATGACCAGTACAAGCAATCAGGAAATAAAGCGCTGCCTGAAAATGCTTCGCGATACAGATGCCGGAACAGGTTTTATGCACGAAACTTTCCATAAAGATAATCCCGAGAAATTCACGAGAAGTTGGTTTGCTTGGGTAAACACTCTGTTTGGTGAACTAATTCTCAAACTGGAGAAAGAAAATAAAATGAATTTATTAAATACATTATAGATATTGTCCCAAAGGGGCTTTATGTGAATAGATGAAAAAAATATTTTTACTTATCGCTTTGTTGTCAATCTTTTCATGGAAAAGTGCTTTTACACAAATCGATACCGATCCTGTTGACTATGTCAGCATTCTAATGGGTACTCAATCTAAATTCGAACTTTCCAACGGAAATACCTATCCTGCCATTGCCGTGCCGTGGGGCATGAATTTCTGGACACCACAAACCGGAAAAATGGGTGATGGATGGCAGTATCGATATGATGCCGACAAAATCCGTGGATTTAAACAGACGCATCAACCCAGCCCTTGGATGAACGATTACGGACAGTTTTCGATTATGCCGATGACTAATAAAATGGTGTTCAACGAAGATGAGCGAGCCAGTTGGTTTTCGCACAAAGCTGAAACAGCAAAACCGTACTACTACAGCATTTATTTGGCAGATTACGATATTACAACCGAAATTACTCCAACGGAGCGGGCTGCCGTTTTTCGCTTTACGTTTCCACAAACTGATAGCGCCTATGTGCTTGTTGATGCGTTCGACAGAGGCTCATCTGTGCAAATTATTCCGGAAAAGAATGCTGTTATCGGTTATACGACTCGAAATAGCGGAGGAGTTCCGGAAAATTTCAAGAATTATTTTGTAGTGGTTTTCGATAAATCCTTTAAATACAAGCACACGGTTAAAAATGGAGAAATTGAGAATGGTGTGCCCAAGGTTGAAGATAATCACGCGGCAGCTTTTATCGGATTTTCAACTGAACGCGGAGAAAAAATAATCGCTAAGGTTGCATCGTCGTTCATTAGCTACGAACAGGCATGGCAAAACCTGAAAGAAGTAGAAAATAAAGATTTTGAAACCGTTAAGCAGGAGGGTAGAAAATCGTGGAACGAAGTGTTAGGTAAAGTTGAAATTGAGGACGATAATATCGATAACAAACGTACTTTTTATTCCACATTATATCGTTCAACCTTGTTTCCGCGTAAGTTTTATGAGATTGATATTAAGGGAAATATTGTACATTACAGCCCGTACAACGGACAGGTTTTGCCCGGATATATGTACACCGATACCGGTTTTTGGGACACTTTCCGTGCGTTGTTCCCATTGTTGAATTTGATCTATCCTTCTGTAAACAAAGAAATTCAGCAAGGATTGGTAAATACTTATAAAGAAAGCGGATTTTTGCCGGAGTGGGCAAGTCCCGGACATCGGGGAATTATGATTGGAAATAATTCGGCTTCGGTAGTTGCTGATGCTTACTTGAAAGGTTTGCGAGGCTATGATATCGAAACGCTTTACAAAGCAATGATTCACGGGACGAAAAATGTTCATCCCACGGTATCATCCACCGGACGCTTGGGACACGAATATTACAACACGCTTGGTTATGTTCCTTACGACGTAGAAATCAAAGAAAATGCCGCTCGCACATTGGAATATGCTTATGCCGACTGGACAATTTACAAACTTGCAAAAGCTTTGAAACGCCCGAAAGCGGAAATAGATTTATACGCAAAGCGCAGCCAGAATTATCGTAATTTATATTCATCGGAGCATAAACTTATGCGCGGAAAAAATAAGGATGGAACGTTTCAATCGCCTTTCAGCCCCACTAAATGGGGCGATGCGTTTACCGAAGGTAACAGTTGGCATTACACGTGGTCGATTTTTCACGATCCGCAAGGATTAATTGATTTGATGGGCGGAAATAAAGAATTTATAAACATGCTGGACTCGGTTTTTAAAACGCCACCAATTTTTGATGATAGTTATTATGGTTTTCCGATTCATGAAATTCGTGAAATGCAGGTTATGAACATGGGACAGTACGCACACGGTAACCAGCCTATTCAACACATGATTTATCTTTATAATTATGCCGGAGAGCCGTGGAAAGCCCAATATTGGGCGCGCGAAGTGATGGATAAGCTTTATACGCCAAACCCCGATGGATATTGTGGCGATGAAGATAATGGACAAACATCTGCATGGTATGTATTTTCGGCTATGGGATTTTACCCCGTTTGTCCCGGTAGCGATGAGTATGTGATTGGTTCGCCACTATTTGAAAAAATGACTATTCATTTAGAGAATGGGAAGAGTATTAAGATAAATTCTTTCGGAAACGATAAATCGAAACGTTATATTTCCGAATTACAGTTGAATGGAAAAATATACACCAAAAATTATGTGAAACATGGAGATTTAATAAATGGAGCGATAATTGATATCGAAGTATCGGACACTCCTAATAAAAAGCGAGGAATTAATAAATCCGATTTTCCATACTCGTTTTCTAACGAGAATAAATAAGTATCTGCCGGATTAGAACTAACCGATGTTTATCAAAAAAAGAGACACACGGTACGCCGTGTTTCTGCTTGCTTTAGACTAGTCACTTTGTTATATTGTATTTTATATTATGCAAAGGTGTGTGAAAAAGCTATTTAGTAAACTTATTATTTTAAACTTTAATAAAATCAAAAATAATCGCAAAATGATTTGGGGTTTTAAAATATCTTGCTTATCTTTGCACTCCAATTAAGGAAATATATCGCGGAGTGGAGCAGTTGGTAGCTCGTTGGGCTCATAACCCAAAGGTCATAGGTTCAAGTCCTATCTCCGCAACTACGTAGGAAAGTTTTTCACAAGCTTTCCTTTTTTTTATTATGTACACTGTTTATGTTTTAAAAAGTTTAGATTTCGATGCTATTTATATTGGTTTTACTTCCGATATGGAGTTGCGACTAATTTCTCACAATCATCCTCAGAATAGAGGCTGGACGAAAAGATTTATGCCTTGGAAAATAGTTTACTCGGAAACTTATCCTACAAAATCTGCAGCGATGAATCGTGAGAAACAGCTCAAATCTCAACAAGGGCGAAAATTCATTCGCGAAACCATTCTTAAGGATAATTTGTAGCTCGTTGGGCTCATATCCGTCAGCTGACGGACATAGGTTCAAGTCCTATCTCCGCAACTACGTAGGAAAGTTTTTCACAAGCTTTCCTTTTTTTTATTATGTACACTGTTTATGTGAATCAATCCTAAAGATTGTGATATCGACGTTAAAATTAACCAATTTGCTGTAACTAAAGAGTTTTTGGTAATAAACGAGTAACCTTTTTGTTTAAAAAAACATTAAAATTTCAATTATTAGCAAACCTTCTTTAGTATTAGCGTTTAAAATTGTACTTTTGATATAAATTTCAAAACCATGTCCGACAGCATTGTAATTATACCCACGTACAACGAGAAAGAAAACATCGAGAACATAATTCGAGCGGTTTTTGGTTTACCAAAGCAATTCCATATACTTGTCATTGATGACGGATCGCCTGATGGAACCGCTTCTATCGTTCATCGACTAATTGAAACCGAATTTAAAAACAGGCTTTTTATTGAGGAGCGAAAAGGGAAACTGGGATTAGGTACCGCCTATATTCACGGTTTTAAATGGGCGCTGAATCGTGATTATGAATATATTTTTGAGATGGATGCCGATTTTTCGCACGATCCTAATGATTTGCCTCGATTGTATTCCGCTTGTCACGACGAGGAATACGATATGTCTATCGGTTCACGATACAGCAGTGGTGTGAATGTAGTTAACTGGCCTATGGGGCGCGTTTTAATGTCGTATTTCGCATCAAAATATGTTCAGATAATTACAAATGTGAAAATAAAAGATACTACCGCGGGTTTTGTTTGTTATAAACGAAAAGTATTGGAAACTATTAATCTCAACGAAATAAAATTCAAAGGCTATGCCTTTCAGATTGAGATGAAATATACGACATACGCGCTGGGATTTAAGATAAAAGAAGTATCGGTTATATTTGTTAATCGCCAATTTGGAACATCTAAAATGAATACCAGTATTTTTGGTGAAGCTTTCTTTGGAGTAATGAATTTACGCTGGAGAAAAGTAATGGGGAAAATAAAGCCAAAACAATTATGAGACTCATTCATAAGGCAACCGTTATAAACGAAGGACAATCATTTATCGGATCTGTTCTGATTGAAAAAGAACGAATTTCGAAAATTTATACCGATAATATTCCAGAGAATATTCTTCAACGTTGCCACGAAATAATTGATGCACGAGGTCTATATTTAATTCCCGGCGCAATTGATGATCAAGTTCATTTTCGCGAGCCGGGGCTTACGCACAAGGGTGATATTATTTCCGAAAGCCGTGCTGCTGTCGCCGGTGGTGTAACTTCGTTTATGGAAATGCCCAACACCAATCCGCAAACGGTTACCATAAACGCTCTACAGGAAAAGTTTGAGTTGGCGGCGCAAAAATCTATTGCCAACTACTCTTTTTATCTTGGCGCCACCAACGATAATATCGAAGAACTACTTAAAGTTGACAAAAAAAATGTTTGCGGTGTGAAAGTATTTATGGGTGCCTCTACCGGAAATATGTTGGTGAATAACGAAAGAGCGCTGCAACAGATTTTTGCCGAAGTAGATTTGCTCATAGCCACGCATTGCGAAAAAGAAGAGATTGTTCGCGAGAATGTTGATATATATAAAAAGCAATTCGGTGAAGATATTCCCATTCAGTATCATCCGCTAATCCGCAGTGAAGAAGCTTGTTACCGATCTTCAGCGCAGGCTGCGGCACTTGCCGATAAATACGGATCGCGTTTGCACGTACTTCATCTTTCTACCGCTCGTGAAATGAGTTTATTCAGCAACTCGCTTATAAAAGATAAAAAAATTACCTCGGAAGTGTGTGTGCATCACCTGTGGTTTACCGATGAGGATTACGCCCGACTGGGTACACGAATAAAATGGAATCCGGCAGTAAAAAACCGTTCTGACCGAGATGCTTTGCGTGCTGCGCTGAAATCGGGGAAGTTGGATGTTGTCGCTACCGATCATGCTCCGCATTTGCTGAGCGAAAAAGAGGGCGGATGTTTGAAAGCCGCTTCGGGCGGACCGTTAGTTCAACATTCGTTGCAGGCGATGTTGGAATTATCGCAAAACGGAGTTTTTAGTAAAGAATTTGTGGTTGAGAAAATGTGCCATGCTCCGGCAGAACTGTTTCAGGTGGAAGAGCGTGGATATATTCGTGAAGGATACTTTGCTGATTTGGTACTCGTAAATCCTGATAAACTTTATACTGTTGACAAGAACAACGTTTTGTACAAATGCGGATGGTCGCCGTTTGAAGGAGAAACATTCAGACACGGTATCGAAAAAACGTTCGTCAACGGAAGTTTGGTTTTTGATAACGGAAAAATAGTAGAATCAACTTTAGGAAAAGCACTAACATTTGCTCGATAATATTTTTTGCTGAAAGTTTGAGCCTATCGAAGGTCGTAACATCATTGTAACAATATTTTTATACCTTTGCGCGAAATCAAAAAAGAATAATCGTGAGATTTTTATTTACCGTACAAGGTGAGGGTAGAGGGCACTTTACGCAATCACTATCTTTAGCATCGATATTGAGAAAGCACGGACATGAAATAGTAGCCGTGTTGGTTGGCAAAGACGATTCGAGACAAATTCCCAAGTTTTATCTTGATAAAATAGATGCACCCGTTTTTGATTTTAAAAGCCCTAATTTTACGGCCATGTATAAACAAAAACGTCCCAATATTGTGCTGAGTGTTATCAACAATTTCTCTCGACCGTTTATTTTCCGCAAAAGCATTCTTTTTGTAAAATCCAAAATAGAAGAATATCGTCCCGATATAGTAGTTAATTTCTACGAAATGATTACCGGAATGACTTTTAGAGTGTTTAAGTTGGATAAGAAGTTGGGACTTAAATTGGTTAGTATCGGGCATCAATATGTGCTTCTCAATCCTAAATATAAAACCACGAGTGAGCAGGATATTAAATATTATTTCCTTCGGATGCTTACTAAAGTTACCTGTCAGCGTTCGTGGAAAATTCTTGCCCTTTCGTTTCGCGATATGCCCGGATGTGATGAGAAAAATATTATTACCGTTCCGCCACTATTGAGGAAAGAAGTTTTTGAAATTGAGCCTACTAATGGAAATTATGTACACGGATATATGCTAAATACCGGATATTATGAAGAAGTTTTGGAGTGGCATACTAAAAATCCGCATGTTCCACTTCGTTTTTTTTGGGATAAAAAAGATGCCAGAGATGTTACCGTGGTTGATGAAAATTTGATTCTTTACCGATTAAACGATGAGCTTTTTTTGAAAAGCATGGCAGGTAGCATGGCTTACTCTACCACGTCGGGTTTTGAATCGGTGTGCGAGGCGTTATATTACAAAAAACCGATTCTGATGATTCCTGTGCATGTTGAACAAGAATTCAATGCCTATGATGCCAGTCTTTCCGGTGCCGGAATTAGTAGTAAGAAGTTTAAAATGAATAAATTACTGAATTTCATACCCCATTATCGGCCTGATGAAAGTTTTCAAGATTGGGTACATCAAGCGGAGGAGCGCTTTATCAAGGAGATTTGTGAATAATATGTGAATTGCTTTCGTAAGTTTGTATCTTTGAGATTCGGAACAACTCGGAAATTTTGCAAGCATCCATCTCCAAGTTGTGAATTGCTTTCGTAAGTTTGTATCTTTGAGATTCGGAACAACCTGAAAGCAACTTCAAAACATCATCCATACGTTGTGAATTGCTTTCGTAAGTTTGTATCTTTGAGATTCGGAACAACACAACAGGAACGCAGAAACAACCCGGATGCGTTGTGAATTGCTTTCGTAAGTTTGTATCTTTGAGATTCGGAACAACATGTTTCCCGGTCAATCTCCGCCGCTTTTAGTTGTGAATTGCTTTCGTAAGTTTGTATCTTTGAGATTCGGAACAACAAACAACTGAGTTTTATCAGCATTTGTGTAGTTGTGAATTGCTTTCGTAAGTTTGTATCTTTGAGATTCGGAACAACTCGATTCTTTTGCTTTTGCTCAACCTTTTTGTTGTGAATTGCTTTCGTAAGTTTGTATCTTTGAGATTCGGAACAACGAAATTTCAGTCAATTCAGACTTTGAACCGGTTGTGAATTGCTTTCGTAAGTTTGTATCTTTGAGATTCGGAACAACTCTATTCTAACGAAATAGAAATGATAGATGGTTGTGAATTGCTTTCGTAAGTTTGTATCTTTGAGATTCGGAACAACTCTGGACGTTGAGATGAGTTGAAAACATCTGTTGTGAATTGCTTTCGTAAGTTTGTATCTTTGAGATTCGGAACAACATTCTCGCTTGTGCCACCAATTCAATGCAGGTTGTGAATTGCTTTCGTAAGTTTGTATCTTTGAGATTCGGAACAACAAAAGCAGGAGAAGGGAAATAGCATGGATGGTTGTGAATTGCTTTCGTAAGTTTGTATCTTTGAGATTCGGAACAACCGACACGCAAATTTTACAAAGCCGTCGGCAGTTGTGAATTGCTTTCGTAAGTTTGTATCTTTGAGATTCGGAACAACTGTTTTTCTCATTCCAATTGACAATTATTGGTTGTGAATTGCTTTCGTAAGTTTGTATCTTTGAGATTCGGAACAACCAAACACCGTGCGTGGTACCACGGAATTGAGTTGTGAATTGCTTTCGTAAGTTTGTATCTTTGAGATTCGGAACAACCTGAAAGTTTTGCGAGGGATTCTTCCCATCGTTGTGAATTGCTTTCGTAAGTTTGTATCTTTGAGATTCGGAACAACAGTTTGTTGGATAAACGTATAACGGAAGGGGTTGTGAATTGCTTTCGTAAGTTTGTATCTTTGAGATTCGGAACAACCTTATTTGATTGTACTGTTGTTGCGGATAAGTTGTGAATTGCTTTCGTAAGTTTGTATCTTTGAGATTCGGAACAACTTAAAGATGAAATTCGACAATTACGATCAAGTTGTGAATTGCTTTCGTAAGTTTGTATCTTTGAGATTCGGAACAACCGAGCGAAGGTCCTGCAGGACAATTACATAGTTGTGAATTGCTTTCGTAAGTTTGTATCTTTGAGATTCGGAACAACCGGTCCCAAAACGAAAGCCAACTATCAATTGTTGTGAATTGCTTTCGTAAGTTTGTATCTTTGAGATTCGGAACAACTTGACGGACAGTGATTTTCAAACTGCATTGGTTGTGAATTGCTTTCGTAAGTTTGTATCTTTGAGATTCGGAACAACCTGAGTCTTTGCAGCGGACAAAGCAGATACGTTGTGAATTGCTTTCGTAAGTTTGTATCTTTGAGATTCGGAACAACTCGGTATGTAAATTTCAAATAATCAGGCCCGTTGTGAATTGCTTTCGTAAGTTTGTATCTTTGAGATTCGGAACAACCAGTTTTTAAACGGCATCCGACCTGATTAGTTGTGAATTGCTTTCGTAAGTTTGTATCTTTGAGATTCGGAACAACCTGCTGGAGGAAATGAGTAAGCAGGAAGTAGTTGTGAATTGCTTTCGTAAGTTTGTATCTTTGAGATTCGGAACAACATATTAATTTTCGTTTACGGTAAAACCTAAGTTGTGAATTGCTTTCGTAAGTTTGTATCTTTGAGATTCGGAACAACTCGTAAGTTTTAGAACCATCAGATATAGGGTTGTGAATTGCTTTCGTAAGTTTGTATCTTTGAGATTCGGAACAACACCGTCCGTATTTGTTTTATATTCAAAACTGTTGTGAATTGCTTTCGTAAGTTTGTATCTTTGAGATTCGGAACAACTGCAAAAGGTATTTAGATGTACTGCCTTTGTTGTGAATTGCTTTCGTAAGTTTGTATCTTTGAGATTCGGAACAACAATTATTACTGTTTTGTTAGCCGTGTTGGTGTTGTGAATTGCTTTCGTAAGTTTGTATCTTTGAGATTCGGAACAACAAAAGAAAATTCAATGCTATTCCATTTCTCGTTGTGAATTGCTTTCGTAAGTTTGTATCTTTGAGATTCGGAACAACACAAAATGGCAACATTAACATCTTACGCATGTTGTGAATTGCTTTCGTAAGTTTGTATCTTTGAGATTCGGAACAACAAAAGTTCGGGCAAAAGATGTTCGAGAACGGTTGTGAATTGCTTTCGTAAGTTTGTATCTTTGAGATTCGGAACAAC
>JAUNUM010000178.1 GCA_030538215.1 Bacteroidia bacterium | reverse complement strand
GAATGGTCAGCTACTATTAATTGGCACACAGCTTATACATGGATAGCCAATGATTTATCATTTATTGGTGTAATTATATGGATGTTCCTTTTAGGTATGTTATTCTCAATATTAGTAAAGCTTAGTTTAGATAACAGTAAAGTGGCGATAATATTATTTTCTTTAATAGTTCAGATAATTATTTTTCTACCAATGAACAATGTTGTCTTATCAAATCCATTAACATTCATGCCTTTAATAATTTACTTAATGGTATTTCTAGTTACCAATAAATTCTCTGTGGTTATTAATAAAGGAGAAATTGGATTGTAATGAAAATATTTGTTATGTTAGAGACTTTTCTTCCACAAATTACTCCATCAGGAAACCTAATTTCTCATTTATTACCTTTAATAAATAAAAATTTTAAAGTTGAAATTATTTGCCAAACTAATAATCAAAATACCGAAGATATTGTTAATAATATTAAGGTTAGAAGATTTAGGAAAAATGTAAGAATAACAGATAAATTATTGTCGAAAATTAGACGATTACCTATGCATTACAATGAAGAAATGAATCTTTTTCTTATAGAAACTATTAATAATTCTGAGGAAAAAATTATTTTACTCCCTATTACAAGTAGGGAGATTTTACTTGCAACATGTTTAAAAGAACAATTCCCTAGTAAAATCATATTAGTGCCTTTTTTGTTGGAGGAAATACATAATTTCTTCAAATTAAAGGATATTAGAAATCTTCATTCCAGAATCGAAAATTTCTGTGATGAAATTTTTATTTTACCGAAACTAGAAAACTACTTTACTAATCGAAATGTAATTCAATTAGAACATCCAATGATTATTGATAATATTAGTACATCTATCAAGACTAAAAAGAAAATAGTTTATATTGGAGGATTAGATAAAGTAAATAGGAATCCCCAAAAAATACTAGATTTCATTAAAAAAATGGATAAGTACAATAAAGATGTTTTCTTTAATTTTTATGGATATGGATCAGTTGATTATCTCTTAAAGAAGGTACAAAGCGAGACTAGTAATTTTACATATCATGGAAGTGTCGAGTATAGTAAGGCTCTAGAAATTCTTAGAGATAGTTCTTTAATAATCACAATAGGAAATAAAAATACAAACTTAGTACCGAGTAAACTTTTTGATTGTATTTCAACTGGAAATCCAATAGTACACTTCTATCAGGATAATAATGATCCATATTTAACATATTTAAAAGAATATCCTTACCATTTGAACGTTCCAATGAACAATATAGATTATGATAAAGTTGTAGAATTTATTAATAATAACTTTATGAATAGGTCTAATTTTGATTTTATAGAAAAAAAATATTTCGAATATACTCCAGAAAAAGTATACTCAGATATGCATGAGGTTATTATGAAGTATGAAGAAAAGTAGTAGTATTTTAAAAAATCTCTTTATGGTTTTATCTTCTAATGTCTTGTTGTTATCTTTAGGGATTGCAATGTCTTTACTGCTTCCAATTATTTTAAGTGTGGATGAGTATGGATATTGGCAAATTTATCTATATTATAGTGGATTTGTCGGAATGTTTATGTTGGGTTTTAATGATGGAATGAATTTACGGTATGCAGGTAAATCGTATAACGAACTAGATAAAGAATTATTCCAGTATTT
>JAUNUM010000177.1 GCA_030538215.1 Bacteroidia bacterium | reverse complement strand
ACCATTTAGGGGGCAGAACTACACAACTAAATGGCAGAGTACCGTTTAATATGTGAAATAATAACACGAAAGGGGATAGAACTACACAACTGAGTCCAAACAAGTAAATAAGTAATTACGTATATAAGTAAAAAAGTAAAAAATATTTTGTAGTAAAAAAGTAATTACTTAGCTTTGCATAATATAATTAAAAAATATTGATTATGAAAGTGGTTTTTACATTTTGGATTGGAGGTAACTCTTGTATGGATTTAGAGATAAAAGAATGGCCTTTTAGCTTTCTACCTGCAGTAGGTGATGAAGTATTGCTGTATGACTATTTCAATGAAGCTGATTTTGATTTTGCTAAATCAACTCTTATAGACAATTTTGCTAATTATAAAATTCCATATGACAATCTAATAGAACTCCTCTTTGATTGTAATATCTTTGAAGTAAGTAAGATGAGATGGATTGACGGTGGAGTAGAAATAGCATTGGAAGAAAACAGTATAATGGAACGTTGGAATTTTAAGCTGAAAATGCCCAATGAGGACGCTTATCAGGGAAAACAACTACGCAATTCAATTCTGGTACATAGCGAAGCAATGAATAATTTTATATATAAAAATAATCAGAACTAAATACTTAGTAAAATGACAAGAATCATCTCTATCATCAATCACAAAGGGGGAGTAGGAAAAACATCCTCCACGATAGCAATTGGGGCCAGTCTGAATTTGCACAAAAAGAAAGTACTTTTAATCGACTTAGACGCACAGGCGAACTTAACACAATCGCTCGGGTTCAACGAGACTGAAAAATCGATTTACGGTGCCTTAAAAGGGCAGTACGCATTACCCACCTACGAAAAGAAGAAAGGATTTGATATTGTTCCGTCCACTTTAGATTTAACAGCTGCTGAAATAGAGCTATCGAGCGAAGCCGGTAGAGAATTCTTGCTGAAAGAATTGATTGCGCCCATAAAAAACAATTACGATTATATTTTAATCGATTGTCCTCCGGCACTGGGATTGTTAACGTTAAATGCGTTAACGGCATCAACGGATATAATAATTCCGGTTGAATCACAATATCTGGCACTGCAGGGAATGGCCAAGTTGATGGACATAGTCAACAAAGTACAAAGCCGTCTGAATAAAGATTTAAAAATAATGGGCATTTTAGTAACTAAATATGAAGTGCGTCAAACTTTAGATAGAAATATCGTAGAAGTAATAAATAATACATTCGGCGATAAGGTTTTTAAAACGTACATACGTAAAAACATTGCAATTGCCGAAGCTCCCACCCAAGGAGTAGATATATTTGAATACAATGATAATTCTTCGGGTGCAGAAGATTACAAAAAAATAACTAAAGAAATAATGAAATTATAATTACATAAAAGAAATGGCAAAAAAAGACTTTACACAAAACATCACTTCCGGGATTGATGCATTATTACAACCAACTACTCCGTCAAACCGCAATGATAAACAACCCCAAAAAAAGGTTGCCACGGAAGAAAAAAAATTCGTGAATTACAATTATGTTATTGATAGAAATACATACAAAACGTTGAAAATTCAAAGTGCTATCGAGGAACGCCCGATAATTGAAATTCTCCAAGATGCCTTAAATCTTTACTTTTCCAATAATAAAGTAAATAAGTAAATATGTAAATTAGTAAATTAGTAATTACG
>JAUNUM010000079.1 GCA_030538215.1 Bacteroidia bacterium | reverse complement strand
ACTTTGTCGTCGCCCAAGGTTTGTTTCAAATCGGCAACCGTGGCTTCGATAAACGATGCGGGTGTCCAATCTTTTTTGCATCCGCAAATATTTAAGAAATTATCCAAAATCTTCGTGCCTTGCTCCGTATGGAAAACTTCGGGATGAAATTGCACCGCCCAAGTGGGTTCGTTTTGCACTTTGTAGGCTGCAATTTCCACATCTTCGGTAGAGGCGATCACCGAAAAGTTTTCGGGAATTTGCAAGATAGTATCGCCGTGCGACATCCACACTTGCGATTGTTGCGCGATATTTCCCAAAAGCAAATCGTCCGATTTTTTCACATCGAGGTGTGCACGACCATATTCGCGCGAAGCGCTTTTTCCGACCTCCCCGCCCGATGATTGGGCAATAAACTGCGCGCCGTAGCAAATTCCCAAAACAGGATAGTTGCCACGAATTTGGGTTAAGTCGGTTTTAAATGCATTGTCATCGTTTACCGAAAAGGGGCTTCCGGAAAGAATGACACCTTTTACCGACTTATCCCCAAAAGGGAATTTATTGTAAGGAACTATTTCGCAATACGTGCTGAGCTCGCGCACACGCCGACCGATTAGTTGTGTGGTTTGCGAACCGAAATCGAGGATAATTATTTTTTCGTGCATAAATTTTGTGGATTGGTAGAGACGCAATCCGCCGGTGAACGGACACGGTGCTTGCGTCTGTACAGAAATTAGAAGAATTTTGCTGCAAAGATACGAAAAGTATAGATATTCTGTAACGCTTTTCAGGAAAGGATTTCACAAAACGCGTAATGAAAATCAACAACTAATAGCCGATAATAAATAATTATTTATCGTTTTTCGATAATTATTTGTTGTTTTATAAAAATATTGTATTACATTTGCAGCATGAAATAAAATTAACAACAAATAAAGATGAAAGCTTCTCGTTCAAATTTCAAACTTATCGCACTATCTGTTTTAGCAATTATAGCGTATGGCTTTATGATTGTATATACCGTTGCTCGCGACATGGATGATTTTTACACAGGATACGACAGAGGAAGTAGTCAGGCCATGCTTGAAAATGATGAAATAGAAACACCTTTAAAGGATGTATATTATCTAAACTTAAAACCAAAAGCCGGTCATCGTAGTTTCCCCGACTCAATACAAAATCTCACAACAAACACTTACACACATTTCCGCTCTCATTATATAAAAGCAGAAACAGCTTTTGATTCTGGTCTTACACAGAAAATCATCAGATATCAAATAGCACAAGGAGTTGTGTCTTTCCTTATGATGATTTTAATGTTTTGGATACCCATTTTATTTTTTAGGTTCATTGCTTCATTGATGAATGAAATTATATTTGATCACAAAAACATTCGAATGCTGCGTCGTCTTGGATTTATAATTCTTACTTTTTATGCCGGATACTTCATTTTTGAGTGGTGTTCACTCAAAATGAACAGAATATTATTTGAATTTGAAAATTACAAAATCGTATTCAGCAACGATGCTCAATTTATTTGGGTAGTAATCGGCATCGTAGTTTTACTTTTTGCCGAAATATTGTCAAGAGGAAATAAATTGAAAGAAGAACAAGAATTAACGATTTAAGGACAATAATTATGAAAGCAAAACACTATAAATTACTTAGTTATTTTATTGGTTTTTCAATGACCATTTTCTTGATTACAGATATATTTAAATATCTTTTTCTGTTAAAGAATCTTTCTGAACAACCGGCAAGTCTTCTTATTCCACAAGGAGTTTATGTGCTTGGTTTATTATTTCTTATTGCATTTTACATAGTTATTTTAAGATCTGTAAATAAGAAAGAGCTATTTGTCAAAAGAAACGAAAGAACATTCCGTTATTTTGGACTTATCATTTTTATTTTAGCATTTCTATCCGCTAAGCTTTTTGATTTTATGACGGGCGATATCCCTATGAATGTTCGTTGGCTCGGGCTGCTCGGAGGTACACTTGCTTTCATGTCATTTATTTTTCAAGCTGGCATTAAATTACAAGAAGAACAGGAATTAACGATTTAAAGGAATATAATATGTCGATATCAAAACTAATAAACAAAATGGAAGCAAATAATATCTTTCGGGAAGTAATTTCTGAAAATTCCGTACTGAACAGCATGTGGAGATATTTAAAAACTAATCCAAAAATATTTACTGTTATTTTGCTTACAATAAGTATCCTTTCCATATATACATTTGGAAAAGACATAGGGGAATTTTTCTATTATATAACGCAATAATAATTAACACAATAGCAGCTATGGAAATCAAACATTACAGATTAATTAGTAATTTAACAAGCTTTTTATTCGGAGTATTTATCTTTCACGATGTATTGAATTACTTTTTTTTATTCAAAGATGCCGACTACAGTGTAAATTTTCTTATTCCACAAGGTATTTATGTGCTTGGCTTAATATGCCTTATTGTATGTTTTGCAATAATTTTGGAAACTATTAAAAAGAAAGGTGTATTTATTAGAAGAAATGAGAGGATATTCCGCTATTTTGGGTTAGTTATTACCGCTTTGGGGTTTGCCTCCGATTTGTTATTTAATTTTCTGATTGATGAAAGAACGGCACAAGCGCGTATGCTCGGATTCATTGGCGGCACGCTTCTATTCGTGTCTTTTATTTTCAAAATTGGCATTAAAATGCAGGAAGAACAGGATTTAACCATTTAATTTACAAAATAATGCAAAAAAATCAATTAATAAAATACTGTAACTTAATAGTAATAGCTACAGCGATTTATGGCCTAACTATATTCTATAATCTTTTCACCATTGGGTATGACATAGGAAAACAGATGGCAATCAACGACAAAGCGGGCGTACCTGTTTCAAATGACATTTTTTTATGGGGAATGATATCGCAAGCAATCATTACCTTTGGAATATTTGCCGTTTGCCTGCTTTTCTTTTTCTTTGTTTCGAATGTACAAAAAGGGTTGATTTTTGTATCGGAAAATGCAAAACTACTCATGGTTTATGGCTGCATTGTTTCCGGATTGGGGATATTGTCATTCATTTCAAACAAATTCTCCGGTGTAACAAATTCACTTTTTGCTTCAGGATTATTAATCTTGACAGGCCTCTGCTTTGTCTTTATCTCTCTGATTTTCAAAATTGGCATTAAAATGCAAGAAGAACAAGACCTAACCATCTAACTTTGTCAAAGTTTAAAACTTTGATAAAGGTCTTAAAATCCCAAATCCACAATCGTAAATCGCAAATTAAAATATGCCTATAATAGTAAACTTAGACGTAGAAATGGCGAAAAACAAAATTTCGCTTAACGAACTTTCGGAACGAGTCGGCATTACGCCCGCAAATCTTTCGATACTGAAAACCGGAAAAGCTAAGGCTATTCGTTTCAGCACATTGGAGGCAATATGCAAGGAACTGAACTGCCAACCGGGCGATATAATGGAATGGAGAGAGGAGTGAGTTTTGAAACTTGAGCAGAGTAATAAATTAAACGCTACATATCAAACTTGAGAATATGAAAAATAAAAACAACAATTTATGGGTAATGTTTCTATCCTTGGGAACTATGTTTTTTATGTTTAGTATTACGATAGACGTAACATGGTTAAAGCTATTAATCATATCTATATCGTTATTGCATTATATTATAGCGATAATTTTTGCAGCCAAAGACTACGGCAACAAAAAACAAAATAACAAACCTTATATGCAATCATTTCCTCCTCCACCTCCACCTCCAACACTCAACTTCAAACATCAAACAATAAACTTCTCAAAAATGAAACATTTAGAACGTGCTCTCGATGGGCAAAACCAAATCTGGAAATACATTGTAATGTTTTTAGTCGCATTTTTAGGCGGACAAATGATCGGAAGTATTCCCTTAGTTACTGTTACTTTTATAAAAATGATTACTTCCGGAACAGTAGGCGCTAAACCCGAAAGTATAATGGATTTTTCAGCCTACGGAATATCGGATAATGTAGGCTTTGCGTTATTAATTTTTGCTTTCGTTGCAACATTTTTCACTTTCGCACTGCTTATCAAACCATTTCACAAAAGGACAGTCATTGAAACAATCAATGGACGAAACTACATTCGTAAAAACCGTATTTGGATGGGTATGTTGGTTTGGGGAATTATCACAATAGTTGGTCTGATAATCAGTTTGCTTACAGCACAAGAGGGCGATATAGAAGTACGATTCAACATTGCAAAGCTGATTCCACTTTTGCTAATAGTTTTAATTTTACTCCCTTTTCAAACCACCATTGAAGAAATTTTTTTTCGTGGATACCTTACACAAGGAGTAGCTGCCCGCACTAAAAATCGGTGGATTGCTCTTATTGTTGTTTCGTTACTTTTTGGGTTTATGCACATTGCCAATCCCGAGGTGAAAGAATTCGGATTTTGGCTTTCCATGCCGCAATACATTTTAATGGGATTGTTGCTTGGATTAGTTTCAATTCTCGACGATGGAATCGAAATTGCCATTGGCATACATTTCATTAACAACGCATTTGGCGCATTACTCACCACGCATTCGTCTTCAATATTCAAGACCGATGCGATATTCAAATTTAACAAAGTAGATCCAAAATTCGATTTGATTTCTATATCGATTGCAACTATCATTGCCTTTGTTGTGTTTGCTAAAATTTACAAGTGGGATTTCAGTATTCTGAATAAAAAAGTGGAAATTGCACCTCCTCCAACTCCTACACAGCTTTATGCTGAAAACCCAACAGTTGAATAAGCTATACAGTCCTTTTCTAGATAAATAAACAAAGCGATATCGTTTTACAAATTATTTTCCTATCTTTGAAGATTATATTTCAGACTGATAATGAAAGTACACCACATATTATTTGCATTTATTCTTTTTATTGCTCCTTTTCTTTTGAAGGGACAGACGATTGATGATGCAAAAAAATGGTATCTGGAAGGGAATTACACACAGGCAAAACCCATTTTTGAAGCCGAATATCAGGTAAAACCCAACAACGCGTCGCTCAATCAATGGCTTGGCGTAATTGCTTTTACCCAAGGAAATTATCGGGAAGCCCAAAAGTATCTTGAGTTCGCTTCACAAAAAAATATTTCCGAATCGCATCTTTATTTAGGACAACTTTACACCAAAATGTATCGGTTTGGCGATGCGGACAAAGAATTTACCAAATACGAAAGAGCCAACAGAAGAAATAAAGATGCGCTAACAAAACTTACCACGCACAAAGAATATGCCGATAAATTGAGGCGATTAGTCAACCGCACCGAAGACATTCAAATCATTGATAGTTTGATTGTTTCAAAATCCATTTTTTTATCGGCTTATAAGTTAAGTGCTTCCGCCGGCTCGTTACAACCGATGAGTAATTTTTTCCGTAATCAACCTAATAACAATCATGTTCTTTTTCTTAACGAACGTCAGGACAAAATTTATTATCCGCAAGGCGATTCAGTTTCCGGAAATAAACTATATACGATGGAAAAACTGCTGGACAACTTCGGCAACGAAAAACAATTATCCGAATCTGTCAATCAGAACGGAGATCAGGCTTATCCGTTTGTAATGCCCGATGGACTTACTATTTACTTCTCGTCCACCGGACACGGCTCATTAGGCGGATACGATTTGTTTGTCACCCGATATAACTTAGCCACCAATTCGCATCTTACACCCAATCAGTTGAATATGCCGTTTAACTCGCCGTTTAACGATTACATGATGGCCATTGACGAAGAAAAAGGTATTGGTTGGTTTGCCAGCGACCGCTTTCAGCCGAAAGATTCGGTTTGTGTTTACACGTTTATTCCTTCATCGGGAGTTACGCTGCTGGAAAGCGAAGATGAAACATATTTGGCAAATCGGGCAAAAATAGCATCGATAAAAGATTCGTGGAAACCCGATACCGATTACTCTACGTTACTGAAACGTTCACACATGGCAGTTGCTGAACAAACTTCCGAAAAAGGAGATTTCATGTTTATTATTAACGACGAAAAAACATATTACACGCTATCGGATTTTAAAAATGCAAGTGCCCAATCGCTCTTTTCTCAAGCTATAGATTTAGAAAACCGATTGAAACAGGTTGAAAACGACCTTTCGGAAAAGCGTAATCAAATTGCCAATGGTTTCAATGTATCATCACTGAGAACAACAATTCTGAATCTTGAAAAAGAGATAGAAAATATTTTCAAAGAGATAGAATCATTGAAATCTCGGGCACGAAACGAAGAAATCAGAAACAGTTTTTAATTCTATACAACATGACTTTCAATTTAATTATTGTTGCCGCTTTAGTAGTTTTGGGAATTATACTGCTCCTCATCGAGTTTTTCCTTTTACCGGGAATCAGCATTGCCGGAGTAGGTGGCGCAATTTTTATGGTGGGTGGTGTAATCTACTCCTACATTTACTTAGGCACCACGGCCGGAAATATAACACTGGCACTATCGTTGATTTTGCTCGCCCTATCGTTTGTGTGGCTGTTGAAATCAAAATCGCTGCGAAAAATAGCACTCACGGCCGACATCAATGAAACTGTTGATAACAGCGAACTTACGAGCCTTCAACCCGGAGATACGGGCATAGCCATTTCCCGATTAAATCCTATCGGAAAAGTGATGATAAACGACGTAACTGTCGAAGGCAAGTCTTTCGATGGAGAATTTATCGACGAAGACGTTGAAATTGAAGTGGTCAAGGTGGAAACGTATAATGTGCTGGTAAAAAAGAAAATTACCAATTAATAATTACTAATGAGTAATTCAGTACAAAGCAGACAAGTAAATGACTGAACTTTAAACTATAAACTTTAAACATCATAACTTATGGATTTATCTTTTCCCTTAATTATCGGAATTGCATTAATTGTAATTTTCGTGTTAATTTTTTTCCATTATGTGCCGTTCTTCCTTTGGATTAATGCCTTATCGGCAAACGTGCGCATATCGCTGGTTCAACTATTTTTGATGCGTTTACGTCGAGTTCCGCCTCACACCATCGTTTACGCGATGATTGAAGCACACAAAGCCGGACTTAAAAATGTTACTCGTGACAATCTTGAAGCTCACTATCTGGCTGGAGGACACGTAGAACAAGTTGTTCACGCGCTGGTTTCGGCATCGAAAGCCAACATCGAATTGCCTTTTCAAATGGCAACAGCCATCGATCTTGCCGGTCGTGATGTATTGGAAGCTGTAAGAATGTCGGTAAACCCCAAAGTAATTGATACACCGCCGGTTTCGGCAGTTGCTATTGATGGTATCCAATTAATTGCCAAAGCTCGTGTAACTGTTCGTGCCAACATCAAACAGTTGGTGGGTGGAGCCGGCGAAGAAACCATTCTTGCCCGTGTTGGTGAAGGAATTGTGTCATCTATCGGTTCGGCCGCATCGCACAAATCGGTGCTTGAAAATCCCGATTCTATTTCGAAACTGGTGTTGAGAAAAGGATTGGATGCCGGAACTGCTTTCGAAATTCTCTCCATTGATATCGCCGATATTGACATAGGTAAAAATATCGGCGCCGTTCTTCAAATGGATCAAGCACAAGCTGATAAAAATATCGCACAAGCCCGTGCAGAAGAACGTCGTGCTATGGCTATTGCCCAAGAGCAGGAAATGAAAGCCAAGGCACAGGAAGCCCGTGCGAAAGTGATTGAAGCAGAAGCAGAAGTTCCCAAGGCAATGGCCGAAGCATTCCGCAGCGGCAACATGGGCATTATGGATTTTTATCGGATGAAAAATATCCAGTCGGATACCGATATGCGTGACGCGATTGCTAAACCGCAAGGCGGAGCAAAAGAAGAAAATTCAAAATAATACCTGTAGAGACGCACGGCCGTGCGTCTCTACAATTTCCAAAAATATTATTATGAGAATAATCCCCGAATCGGAACTTATTATTAATCCCGATGGTAGTGTATTTCATCTTCACATCAAGCCGGAACAACTTTCGGATAAAATAGTGATGATGGGTGATCCCGATCGTGTAACAATGACTGCTTCGTTTTTCGACAGTATCGAGTGCGATGTGCGTAGTCGTGAATTTCACACGGTTACAGGCATGTACAAAGGGAAACGCCTCACTGCAATTTCACACGGAATCGGAACCGATAATATCGATATTGTTGTAACCGAGCTAGATGCTTTGGCTAATATTGATTTTAACACACGAACCGTAAAACCAGAGTTCAAGCAATTAACGATGATTCGTGTGGGAACATCGGGAGGCATGCAACCGCATTGCCCAATCGGTTCATACGTGGTTTCCGAAAAATCTATCGGTTTTGATGGGCTGCTTCACTATTATGCTAACTCGCAAGAAGTGAGAGAAGAAGACTTTGAAGAAGCATTTCAAAAACACGTAAACTGGTCACCTTATCATTGCTCGCCCTATGTGGTGAGCGCTGATGAAGAGTTGGTGGAACGCATCGGATACGACATGATTCGCGGAGTAACCATTTCGGCTATAGGATTCTACGGTCCTCAAGGCAGACATGTAAGACTTCCACTCGCCGATCCAGAATTGAATGCTAAAATAGAATCGTTCCGCCTCGGCGATCACTCCATCACCAACTACGAAATGGAAAGCTCCGCTATCGCCGGTTTGGGCAAAATGATGGGACACAAATGTATGACCGTTTGCGCCATTATCGCTAATCGCGTAGCGTTGGAATCGAAAGCCGATTATAAGGGATCAACCGAAGAATTAATAAAAATTGTACTGGAAAGAATCTAAACCTCTGAATCCCCTGAAGGGAACTTTTGCGGAATACAAATAATTAATTTTAGCCCTAAACTCCTCTTTAGGGAGCGGGGGTAATCTATATTGAACTAAACCACTAATTTAATAAACAATCAAAATGAGAAAAATCTTATTATTATCGCTGATATTGCTGGGAATGACAGCAATGGCACAGCAAAACCCACTACAACCTATCGATCCGAATGTTCGAAAAGGCACATTAGAAAATGGATTAACTTATTACATTCGCCAAAACAAACTACCCGAAAATCGAGCTGATTTTTATATCGCTCAAAAAGTAGGCTCTATGCAGGAAGAAGACAACCAATCGGGGTTGGCACACTTTCTGGAGCACATGGCTTTTAACGGAACAAAAAACTATCCGGGCAAAAACATGCTCGATTATTTGCAAGACAATGGAATTAAGTTTGGCGCGAACATCAACGCTTATACATCGCTTGATGAAACCGTTTATTACCTGACCGATATTCCCACCACGAACGAAAAGCTGGTAGATTCTGTACTTCTTGTTCTTCACGATTGGTCGAACGGAATTTTACTCGAAGAAGAGGAACTGGAGAAAGAACGCGGTGTGATTCGTGAAGAATGGCGTACCGGCGGTGGTGCTCAATTCCGTTTATGGAAAAAGATGCTTCCCGTGATGTACACAGACAGTAAATACGCCAATCGTTTGCCTATCGGCGATATCGATGTTATCAACAACTTTAAACCTGAAGAAATTCGCGCATACTACAAAAAATGGTATCGTCCCGATTTGCAGGGGATTATTGTTGTAGGTGATTTCGACATCGACAACATGGAAGCAAAGGTAAAGGAGTTGTTCAGTAAGATACCGCCACAAGAGAATCCGGCCGAACGCGTTTATTATCCCGTTCCCGATAACGATGCTCCCATTGTTTCCATCGCTACCGATCCGGAGACAACTCGTACACAATTAATGGTTTTCTACAAACACGAAACTATCCCGGCAGAAATTAAACTTTCGCAAGCAGGGTTGATTTTAAACTACATCAAATCGGCTGCCGGAGCTATGATTAATGAAAGAT
Organism: Bacteroidia bacterium; assembly: GCA_030538215.1. Classification (GTDB taxonomy): domain Bacteria; phylum Bacteroidota; class Bacteroidia; order Bacteroidales; family Dysgonomonadaceae; genus Petrimonas. The sequence continues at coordinate 3,139 of JAUNUM010000079.1, read as the reverse complement.
TTCAGGAAATAGTACAAAAACCAAACGCACCGTTCACCTCTGCTTACGCTTACGATGGCGAATACTTCGTGGCAAAAACCAAAGATGCCTGGACGATTGTAGGTAGTTCGGCAGATGATAAAGTTAAAGACGCTCTCGCCGCCATGATTCGTGAAACTGAGCGCATGAAACGCTTCGGTTTCACTGCTTCGGAATACGAACGTGCCCGCACCAATATCTTAAAAAGATACGAAAACGGTTATAACAACCGCGACAAAGAAAGAAACAGCAGATATTCACAGGAATATGTAAGCAGTTTTATCAACGACGAGCCTATACCGGGCATTGAGTACGAATACAATATGATGAATATGATTGCTCCCAACATCCCATTGGAAGCTATCAATCAAACCGTAGCACAACTCATTGGCGATAAAAATATGGTTATATCTATATCAGGGCCCGAAAAAGAAGAATTGGTTTATCCCGCTGTGGACGACATTATTTCGATAATAAACAGTGTGAAAGCCGAAAACATTGAAGCTTATGTGGAAGAAGTTTCTAACGAACCGCTTATAGCTACTCCTCCCACTCCCGGTAAAATTACCAAAGTAGAAAAAGATGAGGCTTTCGGTGCAACCGTTTGGACACTTCAAAACGGCATGAAGGTAATTTTAAAACCCACTGATTTTAAAGATGACCAAATTTTAATGAGCGGAAGAAGTGTTGGCGGATTCTCACAATATGCACTTCAAGATCCGATTAATGCCAGAATGATGAGCGGTATCATGACACTGGGTGGCGTAGGCAACTTTAGTGTAACCAATCTGAGTAAAGCACTTGCCGGAAAAACAGCGTCGGCAAAGCCAAGCATTTCACTTACCACGCAAGATTTCGGCGGTTCATCGTCTATAAAAGATTTTGAAACTATGCTCCAATTAGTGTATCTGTATTTTACGGCTCCACGAAGCGATGATGATGCATTCAAATCATTTATGCAAAGACTGGAAACCCAGATCAAGAACCAAGAAGCAGAGCCGATGGTAGCATTTAACGATGCGGCAACAAAATCTCTTTACGCCGATAATCCAATGACAAAACGTATTAAAATGGAAGATCTTGCCAAGTTTGATTACAAACAAATTATGGAAATGTACAAACAGCAATTCCGTAATCCGGGCAGTTTTATATTTACTTTTGTAGGAAATATTGATGAAGAAAAGGTAAAACCTGTTATCGAGCAATATTTGGCATCACTACCGGGACAAGCTGTAAAAGGTGAGTTTATTCAGATTCCCATGGATTTTGTAAAAGGAAAATCAGAAAATATTTTCCAACGTGAAATGCAAAATCCCAAAGCATCGGCTTTCATCGCATCAACAGGAAATATGGAGCGTAATCAAAAGAACACTATGCTAATGAGCATGTTCGACCAAATTCTTGACATCGTTTATACCGAAAAGATTCGTGAAGACGAAGGCGGAACGTACGGAGTTAATACACGAGGCGGTATCTCACGTTATCCGGAAGGACAAACCGTACTTCAGATTTTCTATGATACCGATCCAGCCAAGGTAGAGGGTCTTAACGCTATCATCCATCGCGAATTGAAATCGATTGCAGATAACGGTCCACGTGCCGAAGACTTCAGCAAAGTAAAAGAATACATGACAAAACAATACAATGAAAGTCTAAAAGAAAACAGCTACTGGATGAGCATATTAGACACTAAGTATTTCTATGGAGAAGATAATTACTCCAATTATCTGAACACGCTAAATGCCATCACAGCAAACGATGTAAAGGAATTTGCCAAAAACTTTCTTTCACAAGGTAACGAAGCTGTTGTGGTTATGATGCCGAAAGAAGAAGCAAAATAGAGAGGTTTCTTCTTATAGGTAATTTTATAATTGTGGAGACGGTGCATACATCGTCTCCACTTATTTTTGATTGATTCTTGATAGCTAAAATTCAATTGAATGCATTAAAAAAAGAGTAGGACTAACAAGTTTATTTTCTTCATGATTACAGTCACTTTGTTATTTGATACTTATTTAAATCACTTGCATCCATTTTCCAAAGAAAGAAAGATTCTATCTCCTTGTTATCGCTTTTGCTATATACAATATGCTTTGAATCCGGAGTCCAAACAGGATTCCGCCCCTTATCCAAAAAGTTTTGATTACTTCCATCACTGTTCATTAACCAAACTTCTCCGTTTCGCTCCCAGACAATATATTTGCCGTTTCGGGAACTGACAGGTAGTTTGTCTAATTCATTGTTTGTCAACATTGTTTCCGTGAAACTGAGTGTATCAGTAATACAAAGCCCTTTTTTTATGGAATTATAGTAAATTATTTTTTTGTCATTATCAATAAACTTCGGGGTGTATCCTTTGATAGGTAACTTTTTCGTATCCTTGAAAAGTGTGTCGGTTATGAATATATCACCACCCAACTCGTATATGATGCGGCTACCTTTTTCTGCCCATGAAGGAGTATTTAATCCATAATTTGCAGCTTTTCTGTGCAATGTTAGTCGTTCCTTTTCTACAAGATATATCCCGTCTATAAGTAATGCCTGTTTATCGTCTGGAGAAAGAGAAACTTGGTTTTGTGTTTCTAATAAAAGCTTGTTGTTTTTTCCGTCAATTGATATTTTATATATACCGGGAGTCGCTGATGAACCTCGATTATAGGAATGGACATAAATAATCCAACCTCCATCAGATGTAAGACATGGAGAACTGTGAATAATGTGTGCGTTTTCCAAAGTATTGCAAGCAACTATTATTATCATCGTCAAAAAAGATAATACTGTTTTCACTTTCATAATTTTTCATTTTTGTAGTTAATAAATCGAGTTGAAAATATCGGAGATACGCTTACAAAGCCTTGTTATAAGCGCGTTATCTCCTGGGAGGAGATTGATATTCATAATATTTGGGATTAAATTCGGGTGCAAGATATAAGAAATAATTAACAAGGCAAAAGAAACAATGCTAAAAAGACAGGTACAAAATAATTCGTTAAACGCTGTAAACCTGCGGCTGTAGAAGTTCAATTTGTCGCGTCTATATACAAAAAGCCCCCGATATTTCTATCGGAGGCTTTAATAAAGTTCGGCGGCTACCTACTCTCCCACTTTGTGTGCAGTACCA
>JAUNUM010000176.1 GCA_030538215.1 Bacteroidia bacterium | reverse complement strand
ACTGGATTATTAGCACAATACACATACGGACTCATCCCATAATACTTCTCCGCCAACGGATCCACCGTCATCCACCTGCCCAGCGCTGCATCATAATGTCTTGCCCCGTAATCGAACAAATCCAATCCATGCATACGATCAAGTTCTTTACCATTATATTTATACGGCTGTTTTTCATCTTGAAGACCTTCACCAAACAATCCGCCAAAAGGATAATAATGATTTACCTGCTTTACTGTTCCACTCTGGTTAATTACTACCCGGTTGTTTCCTTGATGGTCTTTGAGGTAGTAATAATATGTGGCTATCTGTGGCGTTGTTTGGGAAAATGATATATATCCTTCTTCCGTAAGTAACTTGCTTAAAACACCATTTTCGTAAATCACATTGCCGCAATAATCGGTTTTAAATGTGGTGGATATTTGCGCGGTGGTGAGCTGAATTAGTTTCGATTCAATCTTGGATGAATCTATTTATTTGCCTTAAAAGATAATCATATTTAGATAGGCAGATACTTTCTTTTCTTGCATTTTTTCTCTCATATTCATATAAATTCATTAATTCACCTGGAAATCCGAAATTGATAATTTTCCAATTACTATTTTTAAAATGCTCTCTGGCGGAAGTAATTATTTGATTCTTTTGGATATTTGACGGATCTTGAGTATAACATATATAAAAGCGTATTTTATTTTTGATTAAATTAGCTTCTATTGAAGAAACAAAGTCATTGTTTATAACCCATTTTGACCTTACTTTTTCAATTTTCAAAATGTTTCCCAATGAATCAACTTGGGAAATAAACATAATACCAATATCATTATTGAGTAAAAACCTTATTGAATCTTCTCCAAATGTATCTATCAATGCCTTTGATATTAATGCAGAATTGCGTTTTAAGCAATTCTCGTCGATGCTAATATTTATTTGGGAAAAAGACAACATAAAAATACTGAAATATAAGAATATGGTTATAATTAAAATTTTCATAATTGTCGTATTTATTTTTTCTTGTATGTGTCAATAACTACTCTTTGCAAACTATAAGGAGCAACTGTGGTATTTTTCTTGTAGTGTATATTACCATGATTATTTTCTCTATTGTATCTAGCATAACTATTTGCCGCATTTGTATAATCTTTTAAAAAAGATTCTGACACAACAATCGTCGGAGATATAATTTGTTGTCCCTTTCCATAATCACCCATCACAACTTTAGTTTGAAAATCATCCATACCTGGAAAGGTCCCAAATCCAGCATATTCAATTCCTGAAGCTGTATTAAATACTTTTGCTTCAAATTCGACATTAAATTCACCTTTTTCATAATTACTTCTATTATCATACTGATATGCATGGAAAAATTCTTCTGACATAACTGCGCCTTGAACACTTTCTTCAGTTGCTAAAAATGTAATAGTTCCACCTCCTTCTTTGTTTGTGGCAAACTGTCCTTTTACAGGGTCGGAACCCTTTGATTTTGTCAGACCAAACTTCACGATATATACATCTTTTGAGTTTTCTAAAGAAGTGTACATAGTATTAAACAATTCACTATTTTGTCTTTGGGCTGTTACTTGGGATTCAAAACGTTTCCTTTCTTCTTCTGACATTTGAGATAAATCAACCTCACTACCTGTCGGATCAGTAAATCTCACAAGTATCGCCCTACGCTCATTTACCGCACTATTCTTTAAGGTCAGTTCTTTGTTTATGTAACTAACCTTTA
>JAUNUM010000175.1 GCA_030538215.1 Bacteroidia bacterium | reverse complement strand
TTTTGTTAGTATATTTTTCACTTTTTCCGAAACAATATATTTTAAACTTAAACAAAAAGGAGAAGTATCAATAAAGTCCACAGTATCTTTTCTTTTATAAAGTTTTCCTCTTAAGATATTTGGCATTTCTGAATAAATAGAATTGATGTTATTGAAATAAGTCCATATATCTTTACATTTTTCTTTCTTGTATTCAATAAGTTCTATAGGCAATTCAACAGTATGAGGCATTTCATATCGTCCTCTAATTTTTTTATCTAAGGTAAAATCTATTTGATAATAATTTGTTTTCATCCTAATCTAAGTTCTTAAAATAGTCATTCATATTTATCTTTCCATTTGATTTCTTAAATACGTCATAGGCCTTATTAATTTCTTGTCTTGCTTCATTTAATAATTTATTAACAGACGCTTCATTAAGGGCTCCTCTGCTACTCAAATTTTCTATTTTTTTATTTATCCAATTAGAATAAGCGGGGTGATTACCGTGGAATTTATTGGGTAGTTTTTTAAGATTCTTTGATGCATCTCTTGCAATAAAACCTGATAATTCATTCACATACTTTTTATATATTGCTTTTGGAATCAAATGATGCTTTTGAATTTGAGATATTAAGCTTTTATACGATTGAACTTGTTTTCCCCCAGCTCTTACTGCGTCAATCGCAGTCTCTATTATATTAATATCTTTCTTTATCTTCCCAACTTTTGCAGCATCTCCTACATAAGGAACAACACCTGCTGCACTAATTATAGCATCAAGCCACTTACCTCTTTTTGCTTGCAAAGTAGCATTAATCCCATCCGCTATTCCAGATGGGTCTACAATACCAACAATATCCAAGGCTGCACTTAGAACATCATCTCCATCTAAAGTATAATTACCCTCAAAATTAACACCTAATGAGGAAGCATTAACTTTAATATCAATTAAATCAGTTTTAAGGGTAATGCTGGTGTTTTGTTTTCCTGTTATGACAATATCCTCACCTTCAATATCTATAAATTTCACAGGATTATTCGCGCAAAAAACATAGCTACTAATGTTAGGGTATTTGTTTTCTTTGGGATCAGTACTCAACCACAAACTAATCCTACTATCATAATACCTCGCCCCGTAATAGTAAAGTCCCGTTTCCTCATCCAACTCCTTGGCATTAAACAGATAGGGAGTATTCCAAACGTTATTCCTTTCTTCAATAAATACCTCGCCAAACGGCACGTACTCTATGTGTTGCGTTACATCGCCATCCAAATTGGTAATAAAGGATGAACTTCCCAAATGGTCGGGGTGGTAATAGAACTGCGCACCTTCGTAACTATCATTTTGTCCGGGTGTAATGCTCCGCATTCTCGGTTGATCATCGCAACAGAAACCACCACCATCTACATAATTATCGTTATCCTTACCGTTGTAAGGAACTTCAAAGGTAGCATAATTATCTTTAATGGATTGTTGTTGGGCAGAATATTTTTCTTTGTAATTTACACTAACCTGGTCGCTTTCACTTCCGGCGTATGGAATTCTGCGTGGGTCAGCACCATAACTTTGTAAGTCTCCTAATTTAGAAACTATCCTTTGCGAACCGATATAGATGTGTTTTGTATAGCGTCCGCCTTGTGAAGCAACCAAATACGGATTTTCTTCATCCCAGTACCAAAATCAAAGAACTCATTGAATTTTAAAAACGTAATCCACACCGTTTTGTTGTATTTATCTTCCTTTTTTCTCT
>JAUNUM010000078.1 GCA_030538215.1 Bacteroidia bacterium | reverse complement strand
TCGTTTCATAGCGTTATCGTTGTTTGAAATTAAAAAGATTTTTAAAGGGAAAGGGGAGAGCAAGAAATATAGGTGCTCCGGTACACGATAGTAAAAAAGAATGTTTCATTTATTTAAAGTTTTAAATGTTATTTACACAAATCGTACGCAAAAAAAGGAATTAACTCTGAAATAGACAACTTTTAATGCGGACAATTTTGATTAGAGGTAATGGTTTTGTTATCAGTGTTTTGGTGGGCGTGATTGCTCTTTTCTTAACATTTATGTAGACAAAGTGTTATAAGCCGAAGTGAGAAAATGGTGGTATTTTTGATTTTTTTACTTCTTTTATGTGATAAAATTTTTCTGCTTGATGCTAATAAACTAAGAAATTGTCTCAAAAAAATAAAACAATTTAAAAAGAGATAGTGGTTGACTTATTTGTTTTATCAACGTTACGCGTTTGAACGAGCAATTGTGTTTGAAATATCAGATTACTATAATTGTATTATAATGTGTAGATGATCTCAATATAAGTTTTTATATTTAGACTTTATATCGAATAAAATGATATATGATAAAATTCAGTTATTGTCTAATTTGCTAATCAATAAAATAGTAATAGCTTTATCTCTACCAATTCTTGCGGTTTCTCGTGTTATTCTTTTTAAAATATTAGTAATTTCATCCTAAATTACTTGTTTTCGGCTTGTTTAAAGTTTATTTTATGTGAAATAACATTTTTTTTAAAGTGGATTGCTTACATTTGCAGTTAATTTATAAACTTTTTCGCAATTTTCAAAAATGAAAAAAACACATTATATTATATTGTTTTTGCTGAGCTTAGTGTTTGTTTCAACTTCTTGTAACAAGACTAAGACTTACGCCGATATTTTAAAAGATGAAAGTAAGGCAATAGATAAATTCATCAAGCAAAACAACTTGGTGATTTTGAAAGACTTTCCCAAAGACACGATTTTTAAATCTAACGAATTTTATCGTGATCCGGCAACAGGAGTTTATTTTAATATAATTGAGAGAGGAGATCCAAAGACAAAGGTGAAATTAGGCGAAGAAGTTTATATTAGATACAGTGGATTAAGATACTTTGCCAACGATAAAGATACAAATAGCTATTCTAACATGGATCTAATTCGCTCGCCGTTTCCCGAAACAATTATTTATAGAGGTCCTGTAACAATGAGAAATAGAGATATTTATTCTTCTACTCCGGCTTGGGCAGTTCCTTTGCCTTTAATTGGGCATAGTGGTAAAGTCAAATTAATAGTTCCCTTCAATATGGGCTCAAGCAGTGATCGGGTTAATTATCAAAAAGTATTGACCACCACTTATTATGATAATGTTCAATATCGATTCGAATCACAATCATAAGATAGTATGACACTTATTAAATCCATATCCGGTATCAGAGGCACAATTGGTGGACGAGTGGGAGATAACCTCACTCCTGTCGATATTGTGAAATTTGCATCGGCGTATGCCCTGTTTATTAAAAAAAACACCGGAAATTCAAGACCGAAAATTGTGGTGGGTAGAGATGCGCGAATGTCTGGTAATATGGTGCACAGCATTATTACCGGTACGCTCGTAGGTATGGGTTGCGATGTGGTGGATGTAGGAATGGCAACAACGCCAACAACCGAAATCGCGGTTGTGAAAGAATCGGCTTCGGGAGGTATCATTATTACCGCCAGCCACAATCCGAAACAATGGAATGCGTTGAAGCTGTTGAACAGCAATGGCGAATTTTTGAATGCTGCCGAAGGCAACGAAATTTTACAAATTGCCGAAGCTGAAAGTTTTGATTATGCCCCTGTAGATGAATTAGGAAAAGTAAGTCACAAACAGTATTTACATGCTCATATTCAAAGTATTCTTCAACTGGATTTGGTGGATGTGAATGCCATAAAAGCTGCAAACTTTAGGGTTGCCGTTGATGCAGTTAATTCTGTAGGTGGAAATGCAGTTCCCGAATTATTATATGCCTTGGGTGTAAAAGAAGTTTTTAAACTTCATTGTGCAGCGCACGGAAATTTTTCGCACAATCCTGAGCCGCTACCACAAAATTTGACTGAGCTTGCATCGTTGATGAAAAGCTCCAAAGCCGATGTGGGCTTTGCTGTTGACCCCGATGTTGACCGTTTGGTTATTTACGCGGAAAATGGTGAGCCGTTTGGCGAAGAATACACTTTGGTCGCCGTATCGGATTACATTTTGCAACACACTCCCGGAAATACGGTTTCTAACCTAAGCTCAACCCGCGCTTTGCGTGACGTTACAAAACAACGTGGCGGCGAGTATTTTTCTACCGCCGTAGGCGAAGTACACGTGGTAACCAAAATGAAAGAAGTAGGAGCCGTTATTGGCGGTGAAGGAAATGGTGGTGTTATCTATCCGGCATCGCATTACGGACGTGATGCGTTGGTTGGTATTGCTTTGTTTTTGACTCAACTGGCAAAATCGGGTAAGAAAGTAAGTGAAATCAGAGCAGATTATCCGAGTTATTTCATGTCGAAACAAAAGATTGAACTCACTCCCGATATCGATACCGATGCTATTTTACAACAAGTGAAAGAGCGTTTTAGCGGTGAGCAAATTACGGATATTGACGGAGTTAAAATAGATTTTCCCGATAAATGGGTACATCTGCGCAAATCGAATACCGAACCTATCATTCGGATTTACTCGGAAGCAAAATCACAGAAAGAAGCCGAAGAAGTTGGTAAGCAAATAATTGATATTATCAAAGAATTCAAATAAAAAAAGATTGATTTCGAAAAATTACCGTATATTAAGACACCCGTGTTTTAGTTGCGGTAATTTTTTGTTGAAAAGTAGATGATATTGTAACATGAAAGAGCATTTGATTAGTGATGATGACGTGAGGGGTTTTCATCCGATTTTTCGGGGAAAAAATGGAAGTAAGTACATTAAGTGGGGAATGAAATTATCGGGACTTAATAATGCTTGTGAGGTTTACGATAAATCGAAGCACTTGACAGGAGTTGCTTTTACTACTGATTTGCTCAATAAATTAGAGCTGAAACGTACCGTTGTGAACGATCGCGTTTTGGAACAATTTAAAGATAAACCATTTATTGTAGTTGCTAATCATCCCAACGGACATGTGGATGGAATCGCACTTATTGAAACCGTAGCATCCAGAGTGAAAAACTTCAAGGTGATGGTAAATTTCATTTTGGGATTGGTAGATACGATGGAAGAAAATTTCATAAAAGTGAGTCCTTACAAACATACGGATAAAATGAAACATATTTCGCTATCGGGAATTAAAGAGTGTATCGACCATCTCCGAAAAGGAAACTCAATGGGTTTTTTCCCCGCGGGATCAGTTTCCAGATTAAAATTTCGCAATGGCAAATTTATGATTCATGATCGCCACTGGCAACCATCGGTTATAAAGCTCATACAAAAAGCCAACGTTCCCGTGATTCCGCTTTATATTGATTGTCGGAACAGGTATTTATTTTATGCTACACGATTCATTAATTGGCAATTGCAAACACTTGTTTTGTGTCATGAGTTGTACAACAAAAAAGGAAAAGAAATGACGTTGACATTCGGAGAACCCATAATGCCCGACGTGTTAAAATCAATCAGCGATACAAACGAGTTAGGCGATTTTTTACGCGATAAAACCTACGCATTAGCAAAAAAGAGGTAAATTTGCAGAATTGGCTATTAGCTTTTGACAATAAACGTCAAAAATTAATCACTCTAAAATCTATTAGTCTTATAGTCTAAAGTCTTTTTAGAAAAAATGGCAAAACAAAATATACAACAAGTAAAACAGCGCTTCGGCATCATTGGTGTTTCTCCCAAATTGGACAGAGCCATCGATATTGCTTTGCAAGTTGCACCTACCGATCTTTCGGTGCTCATTACCGGTGAAAGTGGCGTTGGAAAAGAAAATTTTCCACAAATCATTCATCAGTACAGTCGTCGCAAGCATGGACCTTATTTTGCCATTAACTGCGGTTCTATTCCTGAAGGAACCATCGATTCGGAACTTTTCGGTCACGAAAAAGGCTCATTTACCGGCGCTACGGCCACGCGAAAGGGATATTTTGAAGTCGCTAACGGAGGCACATTATTTCTCGATGAAGTAGGCGAATTGCCGTTATCCACACAGGCGCGTTTATTGCGTGTGCTCGAAACCGGAGAATTTATAAAAGTAGGTTCATCGCAGGTTGAAAAAAGCGATGTGCGTGTAGTTGCAGCCACCAATCTGAATATTGCACAAGCTATTGAAAAGGGAAAGTTCAGGGAAGACCTGTTTTATCGGTTAAACTCAGTGCCTATCCGCATATCTCCGCTTCGTGACAGAAAAGAAGATATAACTCTGTTGTTCAGAAAATTTGCCGGCGATTGTGCCGAAAAATACATGATGCCGCCCATTACATTAACCGACGATGCTCGGGAAGTTCTCAAAAGCTTTCGTTGGCCCGGCAACGTGCGGCAATTGAAAAATGTAACCGAACAAATATCGGTTATAGAGCACGAACGTGTGATTACATCTGAGATTCTACAAAAATATTTACCAAAGGCGGAAACCACTTTGCCCGTATTGGCTTCACAATGGAGAGAATCGGATCAAAAATCATTTTCATCAGAACGTGAAATTTTGTACCAGGTGCTTTTCGATATGAAAAAAGACATCAACGATTTAAAAAACGTGGTGAAAAATATCCTCGAAGATGCAGCAGCGTTGCGAAACGATGATAAAACTGTTCTGCACCCATCTGTGCTTCCGCAAGATAAAACTGCCGTAACACTTCCACTTAAATACGAAGAATTGCAACAAAAAAGTCAGCACTTGGCGGAAATGCACGATCAGGTTGAATTTCAGGAAGCTACAGAGGTGGATGTGAGCAACCTTTCACTTGAGGATGCTGAAAAAGAAATGATCGCTCTCGCGTTAGAAAAGCACAACGGCAAGCGCAAATTGGCAGCCGGCGAACTGGGCATTTCTGAGCGTACATTGTACAGAAAAATAAAGGAATATAATTTGGAAAAGTTATGAGAAGAATAGTACATATAATATTGTTGTTTTTCGTGTTGAATTCCTGCTCCATTTCCTATAAATTTAGCGGAGCATCTATTGATTACAACCTTACAAAAACAATGAATTTAAGCCCTTTCGTCAATCAGGCGCCATTGGTTTATCCGCCCTTGGAATCGCGCTTCAACGAAGCATTAAAAGATATGTTTATCAGAAATACGCGATTGCAGTTTGTGAACCAGAACGGCGATATGGAAATCGAGGGTGAAATTGTAGGTTACGAACTTACACCGCTTGCTGTTCAGGAAGATGCATTTGCAGCCGAAACTCGCTTGACAATGAATGTTCGCATGCGGTTTCGCAACAATAAAGTTCCCGGACAAGATAAGGAAGAAACTATTTCGGCAAACCGTACTTTCTCCAGCAGTATAAATCTAACCGATGTACAAGATCAATTGGTTGAGCAACTTACCAAGGAAATTGTAGAGCAGATTTTCAACACTACTATGGCAAATTGGTAAAATGGATAGATCGGATTTTTACAGTTACATAACGAATGACAGGAGTTTGAACGAAGAAAGTTTAACCGGATTGAAAAAACTGGTTGAAGAATATCCTTATTTCCAAACCGCTCATTTGCTGCTTGCCAAAAATCAATATTTAACAAACTTAGAAGAGTTTGAAAGAAATTTGGTGAAAACTGCTGTCTTTTGCGCTGATAGAAGTCGATTATTTTATTTTATAAACAACGAAAAATATGCCCGTTTTTTTCCGAAAGAAAAACTAAACAGCAGTATCGATAGAACTCAAACTTTGCTGAGTTCTTATCTGGAAACTTTTTCGGAAGAGCCTGAAGAAATAATTCCAAAAATGGAAACAAATATAATTTCAACAGACTACCTTGCTTATTTGCAAAGCTTGGAAAAAGATGTAGAGGAGGAAGTTATAGAGACAAATCAAAGCGAATTTAAACATCAAGGACTTATCGATAGTTTTTTGGAAAAAGCTGCCGCTAATGAAATTTCGATTACTCCATTGGAGCAAGAATCTACTCAATCTCAGGAGATAGGTGCAGAGTCGGCCGGCGATGGATTTTTAACCGAAACGCTTGCGAAAATTTACATCAAACAAAAAAAATATGAGCAGGCTTTGGCAATTATTAGGCAATTAAGTTTGAATTTTCCAAAAAAAAGTATTTACTTTGCCGACCAAATTCGATTTTTAGAACTTTTGATATTCAACGAGAAAAATAAAAAACAATAGATATATGTATATTTTCATTACCATCCTTATTTTAATTGCAGCCATCTTGATGATTCTCATCGTATTGGTGCAAAACTCCAAAGGCGGTGGATTGGCTGCAGGCTTTTCATCATCGAACCAAATAATGGGTGTTCGTAAAACAACTGATTTTTTGGAGAAATTTACTTGGATATTAGCAGCTACTATTATCGTTTTAAGCATATTGACGGCGAAATTCACCACTTCAAAGTCAAACGTTCCACAATCGCAGGTTGAAGTTCAACAGCCCGCTCCGCTTAATCCGGGAACCGCACCCGATGTAACACCGGGATTGCCGGTACAACCTACTCCACAGCCAGCTACTCCTCCTACGGAATAATCGGTTTTGCCACACCAATATCTGGCGGATTTACTGTTCCTCTCTCTAATTTAAATCACGACCAATATGTGATTCAAATAACGCCAAACAATAATGTAACGTTTCGGGTAGGTACAAAAACTGCGACAAGTTTTACTGTGTACGGTTCGGGCGGCTTTGATTACGTTGTAATTGGTAAAAATTACGCATAAAAAAGCCCCGAAAGTGGGGCTTAAAAATAGTTCTTTGAAAAATTATTCTATTGGTTTAAAAGTAAATGCAGTGTCGAACAACCGATATACCTCTGTGTAATTTTCGGCTTCATAGGCAGCTTCAATAAGCGGACGGGCGGCATTAATCACTTCGTCGGGGATGTAGGCGATAGTATCGCCCCCCTCTCTTACGATGTAAACGTTTTTCGCATAGGTTAAATCACGATAATACTCGCCAGTAGCCGCGATAACATCAATTCCAAGCATTTTTAAAGCTGGGGTGTCGAAGTCTTTCATATCTTCCCGAAAACCACGAGAAATATCCTTTGCCGTTTCTTCGTATCGGTTATCAAAATAATGAGAATGATAATGTATGGACGTTGCTTGCTGCACCACTTCCAACGCCGTCAATCCTTTAACGGTAGCACGAACTTTCACACCCTTTGCCGGACGAATAGTGATAGTGGCGTTTGGGTCTAACTTACCTTTGTCGATTTCGGGCTTGGGGTCGCAACTTGCAAAAGCAATTGCGATTGTTAATAAAAGGAATAGAATTTTTTTCATGATGTAAAAATTTTAAATTGTTGATATTGAGTGTAAAGATAGTAAATATTTTTCGAGATAAGTAGAAAAAGCGGGAATTTTCCCGCTTTTTTTTACGTGCTCTTTTTGCGAGGGTGCATTTTTAGCGCTGTCTCCCATTGCGGCATCATATTTTCAATCAAATTCAGCATGCGCCAAGGATTTGACATGATATTTTCTTCCGGATCCCACATGCTTAAAACGGTTAGCAGCTCGCTGTGCAAATCAAGCCAATCTTCAATGGGATTGCCGCCAGTGCGAATTGTAATCACGTACTTGTCGTCAAAAAACTCAACAGCCATAACGCGCCTCCTTTCCTATTAATTTATCGGTAATACTCAATCGCAACGCGGTATCTTCAATGCGGCACACATCAGCAAGAATATCCACCATGCGTGCCGGTGTGAGGCGGTTGTGGTTGCGTTTTGCGGGCAACGCCCGGCGTGGAGGTTGCTTCACGCCATCGGAAACGGTAATTATCAACTCTTCCGCCCAGTCGCGAAAAAGTTTAGCGCGCTCGCTTTTGATAAAGAATCCGAGGCGTACAATGCCGCGTTTAGTCCACAGAACCGCATTGTGTGCTGATTTTAACGCGCTCGGAAGTTCGCCGTTAGGAATACTAACGGCGATTACAAAGTGCTTGCCCTCCACCAGTTCGTTTGAGTGTTGCAATTTGTGTTGCCGGACGTTGTAGTCGGTAACACCATATCCGTTTGCAACCTCTTTGGTTGTCATTAAATACTCGTGAACGTGGTTAGGCAGCACGTTCACCGTAACGCCTTCGGTTACGGTCATTGGCAGTAAAGTGCCGGCTTCATTCTTTTTGTTTAGCATATTAAAAAGAATTGCGATAAAAGAGCAACGCCCACCGTAGGTGTGCTAATCCACATACGCTGGGCGAAGGGTTGAGACCGTTTCCGGTTATCTCCACCATAGCAGGCGTTGCCGTTTATCCTGTTTACAAAGGTAGTTATTACTTTGCCCAAGGATGTATGTTAGGATTAGCAACAGCGAAATAACAAAATATTTTTGAGATAAACAAAAAAATGGGATATGTTTTATAGCATAGAGTCAACAAAGTAGCTATTAAAAGGAGAAAGAGTGGGGTTTGAATTGAATGTGTGAGGATATTTAAAAATCAATTAAATGCATTTTTTCCGTACAATTTGTTTTAAATTTGTGTACATTTTGAATTTTCGATTATAGTTTTAGTTAGAAAAAATATAGAAAGAGAGAAACTTTTCGGTTTTTCTCTTTTTTTATTGGTGAACTTTTAAAAATGAAGAAGTTATTTTCATTTAAACTTTGCAGATATGTTTTAAAGCATTAATTTTGTACCGTACTATTAATGAAAAATACTTATATGAATGAAAAAACTATTGTAACTGGCGTTATTGGCGCCGATGTGCACGCTGTTGGCAATAAAATTCTCGCTTTTGCATTAGAACAAGCCGGATTTAAAGTTGTTAATCTGGGTGTTATGGTTGCTCAGGAAGAATACATTGAAGCTGCATTGGAAACCAATGCCGATGCTATTTTGGTGTCTTCGCTTTACGGACATGGCGAAATCGATTGCAGCGGTTTGCGCGAGAAATGCAACGAGGCAGGGCTTAAAGATATCCCGCTTTTGGCAGGTGGAAATTTAGTAGTGGGAAAGCAAAACTTCGAAGAAGTGGAAAAGCGATTTCTTGCTATGGGTTTCACCCGCGTTTATCCGCCCGGAACGGCTGTTGAAACAAGTATTGCCGATTTGAGAGAACTGCTTGGTGTGAAATAATCGTTGAGAGACTCTTTTACCAATCGGAAAAACCAATTAATTCCGAATCTTCCCGTTGAATCTTATTCAAACGAAAAAATGATTTTGCTTACTGCAGACATTGGCAGCACCTACACCAAACTGACGGCAATTGATACCGCTGAGAAGAAAATTCTAGCAACTTCTTCTGCCTTTACTACCATCGAAACCGATGTGAAGGAGGGTTTTGTATCTGCACTTGCCAAATTGGAGCAGAAGATCGGGAAATTCAACTACGATGAACTACTTTGCTGTAGCAGCGCTGCAGGCGGACTCAAAATGGTATCGCTCGGACTCGTGCCCGAGCTTACCGCGAAAGCGTCGAAACTTGCTGCTGCAAGTGCCGGAGCCAAAGTAGTGAAAACCTACGCTTTTGAAATATCTCAGGCGGAACAAGCGGAGATTTTCGATATTAATCCCGATTTAGTCTTACTTTGCGGTGGAACTGATGGCGGGAACAAAGAAGTAATTCTTACTAATGCACGCCGGTTATGTCAGATAGATCGTCCGTTTACCGTTATTGCAGCGGGCAATAAAAGTGCGTCGTTTGAATTGGAAGAGATTTTTACAAAATCGGGAAAACCGTTTGTGATTACCGAAAACGTAATGCCCGAATTCAATAAACTCAATATCGAACCTGCCCGACAAAAAATAAAAGAATTGTTTATCAGCCGTATTATCGAGGCCAAAGGGTTAAGCGGTATCCAGAAAATGTGCAAAACCGATATTATCCCCACGCCTTTGGCGGTGCTGAATGCTTGCGAATTATTGAGTAAAGGGACAAAAAACGTATCGGGATTGGGCGATTTATTAGCGGTTGATATCGGTGGCGCAACCACGGATGTTTATTCCATTTCCGATGGGAGACCAACTCTCGAAAACGTTACTATAAAAGGGCTGCCGGAGCCGGTCAGTAAACGTACTGTTGAAGGCGATTTGGGAATGCGATATAGCCTTTCATCTCTTGTGGACGAATTGAATCTTGACGCCCTTTCTGAAGAGTTGCAAATGGATAAATCAAAGATTACCGATTGGGTAACAATATGTTCTCAAAATCCTGATACGCTCGCAAGTCCAGACTCGCAACAACAAAAAATCGAAGAATCGATAGCGCGAAGCGCTTTAAAAATTGCCATTGAGCGTCATTCCGGAACTTACCAGCCTGTATATACGCCGTTTGGTCAAGTTTTTACGCTTACGGGAAAAGATCTTTCGGCCGTGCCGTTTGTTATCGGTGTTGGTGGCGTAATTATCAATGCCGGTCAACCGCAATATATTCTGGAAGGAGCAAAACTGCAATCGGATGACTTTGTGTTTGCAAAACCTAAAAATCCCGATTATTTAATCGATAAAAAGTATATTTTCGCGTCTATGGGATTACTCACCGCAGTTTATCCCGATTTAGCGCTCACATTACTCAAGCAAGAAATTATCAAACAATAAAATAAACAAATAGAGAGAAACTTATATCAGAACACATAAGAAAAATAACCTACAATATGGAAATTACCAATAAAAAACTTTCAAACGATGCTTTCTTTGCCGAGCGCAAAGAAATTCTTGCTCATTGGCACACCGGAAAAGATGTCGATTTCGATGAAGCCGTAGCGTATCAAAAATCCATTCCAAAAGAAAAACGTTTTGGAGAAAAACTATCCAAAGCGGCTGCCGACAATGTAACGCTTATCCAACCACGTGCCGGAGTTGCACTTTACGAAGAGCATATTAAATTGCTGCAATTTCTCGAAACCGAAGGCGAAGCCGATTTACTACCCACAACCGTGGATAGTTACACGCGTTTGAATCGTTACAACGAAGCTGAAACCGGAATAGAAAAAAGTAAGGAAACCGGACGTTCAATGTTAAACGGTTTCCCAATCGTGAATTACGGTGTGGATATTTGCCGAAAAGTTACGTCGGCACTCAAAAATCCGGTTCAGGTGCGTCACGGAACGCCCGATGCCCGTTTACTTACCGAACTTTCTATTGCCGGAGGATTTACATCTTACGAAGGAGGTGGAATTTCGTATAATATTCCTTATTCCAAAGCTCATTCAATAGAAAAAACCATTGCTCACTGGCAATATGCCGACCGCCTTGTAGGTATGTACGAAGAAGCCGGTGTTTCCATCAATCGTGAGCCTTTTGGCCCGCTTACCGGAACGCTTATTTCGCCCTGTATTTCTAATTCGGTAGCGATTATCGAATCGCTTTTGGCTGCTACTCAAGGCGTAAAAGATATAACCGTAGGTTACGGACAGTGTGGAAATCTCATTCAGGACGTGGCTGCCATTCGTTCGCTAAATATTCTTACGCGTGAATATCTCGATAAATTCGGTTTCAACGATGTGCGCGTAACCACTGTTTTTCACCAGTGGATGGGCGGTTTCCCGCAAGATGAAGCCAAGGCGTTCGGCGTAATTTCGTGGGGCGCAGCCGCTGCTGTTTTGGCAAAAGCAACAAAAGTAATCGTAAAGACACCGCACGAAGCCATAGGAGTTCCCACCAAAGAAGCCAACGCAGCAGGATTGCGTGCCACCAAACAATTGGTTTCGATGCTGAAAGACCAGGATTTTCGCTCCATTCCGGCAGTTGTGGCGGAGAGCGAGATAATAATGAAAGAAATGCGCTGCATCTTAAACAAAGTAGAAGAATTGGGTAAAGGTGATTATGCTATTGGAACAATTGCCGCTTTCGAAGCCGGAGTGCTCGATATTCCGTTTGCACCAAGCCGTTATAATGCCGGAAAAGTTATGCCGGCTCGTGACAATGTGGGTGCCGTTCGTTTCCTCGAAATCGGGAATATGCCGTTTACGCAAGACCTTATCGATTTCCATCGTCAGAAACTCGAAGAGCGCGCCAAATACGAAAAACGCGCCGTTAGTTTCCAAATGGTAATTGATGATGTGTACGCCATCGGTAAAGGTTTTTTAGTAGGAAGACCTAAGTAGAGACGGTGCGTGCACCGTCTAATCTCGATTAGTCAATAAATCTAACAGTCTAAAAAAATATGAAAATAACAAAACTTATCTGTGCTCCCGGAAAAACCGGATTTTATTTCGATGATCAAAAAGCGATCAAGCAAGGTGCAAAAAACGACGGTGCTTTTTATGAAGGCACGCCGGTAACGCCGGGATTTACCTCTGTGCGTCAGGCGGGTGAGGCCATTTCGGTTATCTTTGTTCTTGAAAATGGGGCTTTCGCTCACGGCGATTGTGCCGCGGTGCAATATTCCGGAGCGGGCGGTCGCGATCCGCTGTTTCTTGCCGAAAATTTTATTCCCATTATCGAAAAACACATCGCGCCGCTTTATGTTGGAAAAGACATCACAACGTTTCGCGAAATGGCTGATTTAGTAGATAAAGGAATCAATCCCGAAACAGGAAAAATTTATCACACCGCTATACGATACGGTGTTACACAAGCCTGTTTGGATGCCGTAGCTAAAAGCAAAGGCAAACTCATGGCGCAGGTAATTGCCGAAGAGTACGGAACAAAAATCTCCAAAAATATCATCCCCATTTTCTCGCAATCGGGCGATGACCGCTACCTCAATGCCGACAAAATGATTATGAAGGCTGCCGATGTATTACCACACGCCCTTTTCAATCATGTAGAAACAAAAGTCGGCTTGAAAGGTGAAAAAATAAAAGAATACATCCAATGGTTGAGAGATCGTATCCTCAAACTAAGACCGTCCGATAGCTATAATCCGGTAATTCATATTGATGTTTACGGAACGCTGGGAATTGTTTTCGATAATGATTTTGAAACCATTGCCAATTACGTGGGTGAACTCGCTGAAATTGCAAAACCGTTTCATCTTCGTGTGGAAGGTCCGGTAGATATGGGTGAAAAAACTGCTCAAATTGATGCGCTTCGTATTATTCGTCAGAAAATGGAAGAGAAAAATATCGCGGCAGAAATTGTTGCCGATGAGTGGTGTAATACCTTGCAGGATGTTATCGATTTTTCAGTTCACAAAGCCGGACATATGGCGCAGATTAAAACACCCGACCTTGGCGGAATTAACAACAGTATCGAAGCCGTTCTTTATTGCAAAGAGCACGAAATGGGCGCTTATTTGGGTGGAACCTGCAACGAAACCAACCGCTCTGCCGAGATTTGCGCGCACATTGCTATGGCAACTTCGCCCGTTCAGTATCTTGCCAAACCGGGTATGGGCGTGGATGAGGGCTATATGATTGTGTATAATGAAATGAGCCGCATACTGGTAGTTAGCCGTTAGCTATTGGCTGTTGGCAAAAGTTGCTGAAAATATTCAACTCCGAAAATCAATTCAACAAAACAGATAATAGCC
>JAUNUM010000077.1 GCA_030538215.1 Bacteroidia bacterium | reverse complement strand
ATCACCGCTCACTATGTTGCTAATGTCCAGTACCGATTCTTTCTTTACGTTGAACGTTACACCTACTTTACCGTAGGTATTCGTCAGTTCTTTTTCTATATCGTCCAGTTGTTTTACGGAAGCGTCGTCAAGGGGTACTAAACTTACGTCAATGGTTTTCTCTCCTAAATGCACCAACTTAAACGAGCCGATTACTTTTTGTTTCTGCGTGGAGTCATTGGGAACCAGCATTGCCGTAATGTCTTCCGTGGCATAATCAAACAGCCCTTTCAGTGCAAGGCGGTAAGTGTCCGCACCGGTTTCTTTGGCTTCTATTTCTCGTCCGTCAAGCGTTTTGAATACGATTTTGCCGCCAGTCGGTTTACCGTTTTGGTAGCTGAGTTTGGCGGTAATGAAATCTTCTTTTTTGTTTACCACAGCTTTGAAAGGAGGATACACCGTTTTGCCTTCGGCATCTTTTACTGAAGGGTAAGTCTTACGTATCTGTTCAGGAAGGGTTACCGGGTCGTCATAAGCATACGTACTGCCCTGTGCATCCCATGTTACAGTTATGTCTTTGACGGCATAAGCGGTTATACTGCCTGTGCCGGTTTGTCCTGTGCCGCCGGTTACGCCTTCGGTGTTATTGGCAGTGGATTTACCGCCTTCGGCTTGTTTTCCACTCTTCGTTACCGTACCTTTCTCATCCACATTCCATACAAAGCCGTTCTTATCGGTAAACTGGTAGTCTCGTCCGGCGGGAAGTTCCTCGCTGCTGCCTTCGCCTCCGGTAGTAGTGCCGTCGCTGCCTGCATCGCCTTTTATCGTGATACGTCCGGGAGGAGGGGTGGCTGAATAGGTTATCTCTGTAATCGTGTAGTTTATCTGCACGTTTTTAACGCCTGTATCGCCGAAGGTTTTACCGATGCCTTCATCCACAAACTGCATCGCCGTTTCGTTCACATCATACGTGGTTTCTACCACGCCACTTATCAGTTGGCGGTCGGTATTGAGTTGTATGTTTTTGAAAATAACCGCTAATTTGGTATCGCTCAAATAAGGTACTACGATAGAACCTTTCCCCGAATACGTACCGTTGCCGCCATCGGCTTCAATGACCGTTACCGGGAAGTCGCCTGCCGTGAATACATCATTCAGTCCCAGGCTGCCTTGCAGCGGTTCGCGGTTGCTGATACTTACCTGTGATTCCGTGCCGCATTGGTAGGCGGGGTTCACGGCGTTCTCCTTGGCATCGGTAGTGAAGCGCTGTATCGTGCTGTACGTGTAGGCGTTCTCCGGTGTGTCATACGTGCTGTACACGGGCGTGCTGCCGCACACCGCGCCTACACGGTACTCGTACTCCGTTTGGTCTTTCAGGCGGGTCAGCTGGTGGGATTCCGTGTAGCTGTCGGCGGTCATCCAGTTGCCGCCTGTATCGGCACGGCGGTACTGTATCCGGTATTGTCCGCCGGCCGGTCCGCCGGGCATCATCCAGCGTACTTCGGCTTTGCCTTTGCCGGCGTTTTTTGCCGTGAGCATCAGCGGGGCTGTGCAGTTTTCCACATAGTCGAAGTAGTATATCTCGGAGAGTCCGTTGTTTTGATACACTCCGTTATCGTCCGTAGGGTTGGACATGCCTGCAAGGGCGGGATTGGCAGAAATGGCTCGTACCTGCCAAGCATAACGCTTACCGGGGAGCAATGCCGGCTTGTCCATGCCGTAAAACAAGGAATTGCCGTAAATATCCTGCTGCTCATAGAGCGTGCGCGAGGTAAGGAAACCTTCTTCCGGACTTCTGCCCGTATCCCAGAGTTCGCGCAAGGTAAAGGTGTAGCGGGTGTGGGGGGCAACCTGCCGGGGCATCCATTGGAAAAGGATTTGCTGCAGTTCCCCTTGCTTCACTATTTTTTCACCCCGCTGTGGCAGGTTGAGCATCGGCGGGTCATACTGCTGAAAGTAAACCGTAGTGTAGGCGGGGGCGGAAAGCGTACGTCCCGTTACGGCATCGAAGGCTTGGAAGCGGAAGCGGTACTGCCCCTGCGGCAGCGGGCGGGCGTACTGCTCGGGAGAGATACCCGTGAGGTTGCGAAGCTCGAAGAGCGGGCGTACGTCCACGTTGGTAAGCATCACGGGCTGACCGGGCAGCAGATTGATGTCCCGAAAACCGCTTACGAAAGGCAGCGTGGCTGCCAGCGTGGTGTAGCTCGTGCCGCTTTCCAAGGCAAAAGAGAGCCGGACGTTGTGTGCCGGTTCCATCAGGTCGGTCATCAGCAGCTGGAGCTGTATCTTGGTTTCGCCCGTTACGGCATATTCCGACAGGCGAAGGCTGTAGGGTGGTATCAGAAAGGCATTGATGCGGACGGGGTATTGCTGCTGGGAGATAGCCAGAGAGGGCAGCATAAAAAGCAACGCCAATATCCAATGCTTAAAGGGAATATATCGTTTCATAAGTAACTTACGAATTATGAATTATGAATTACAAGAAAAACCATTTAAAGAATCAACCAATCAACTATTCAACTATTCAACCAATCAACTATTTACATACCACCTATATAATAGGTTTTCAAATCATATACTACTTTCTTTTCCGATGCGGCTTTACCATCGGGCAATGTATAGTTCACATAAATGCTGTATTTTCCGTCCGGTATCACACCGAAATTAGAACCTGCCAATTCGCTTATCTTTGGCGACACATTACCTCGGTCTATCTGAAGGTCAACTGCTTTTGACATGGTTTCGTACCAGTCATTTTGGTAAATCCGGAACAAATCATACTTGAACGGGAAGATGCTTTTTAGGATTGGATGAGAGCTTTGTGTATCTAAATAAATTAGGTATGAGTTTACAAGCGGCAACGCTTTTACCGGCGGAATGCCGAACATGTCATTTGTATCGGACTCCCGTGTCAATTTAATTCCTTCAACCGGGTATCCATCATACACCAGATGTTTGAATCTTGCCGCAAAAGCATCATCCATCGTTGCTGTAACACTGATAAGCGGCTTGTTACCGGTGTATGCAGAGCCTCTTAGTTCCACTACATCAAAAGCTTCGCCGGCATTGTTCATCGTGTTCTGAAGAAAAACCAAACTGCTGTTTATACGTCCGCTCTGTGTAGAGAAGTTTAATGTGCCTATTTTGGATGCCAGCGTGTTGTACTTGCTGGTTCTGAAGTCAAAAGATAAACGCTCTATGCTTCCGTCTTTAGCAATATTTTGCGCCTGCTTGGTCTCGGTTTCCATCGTTATGCCCTGCTCGGTATTTGCATAAGTGGTTTTTTGTGTTACAGTCTCGTGTCCGGAATCGGTAGCACTACCTTCTGTTTTGGCTGCTATGCTGAAAGTATATTGTTTGGTATTTTCAAGTTCAGGGATATTAAAACGTATCTCATTTTCACTCACATTATAACTGAAATTAGTAGGAAGTACTCTTCCATCGGTGCTCCTAAACTGAGCAATAGTTTTCCATTTTCCGTCTTCAAACAGATAACTCTGTCCCCGCTTCAAACGGATAAAACCCTGCTTACTTTCTTTGGTATAAAAGTTTTGCTGTTCCACCACCGGATACGCATATTGCACGTTGGAAAGTGGAATATTTGTCGGTGCGGTTCCGGTTACAAAATATCGCTCCTCTCTCTCAGTAGCTTTTTTTCCATCAACCATTATTACCTCATAAATTCCATTTTTTCTTTCCATAAAGCTGACCTCAACTATAGCTTTCATTTTTTTTGCCGGTGGTAAAATTTCTGTTGAGACAAAATTGGCAACATCTCCCGTTCTGCCAACTTCTATTTTTCCTTGAATCTCTTTACCATTTTCATCTTCTATTGCAAATCGATCGATCACTATTTTATAGATATGATTGCCATCATCCTCAGGCACTTCGATAGCTTCATTTACCTTCATGGCAAATGTTGCCTGCGGAACAGCAAATACGTTAACATCTTTTTCATCATTTCGCGGGGTCAGATCTGAAATTATTTTCATTCCACCAAGTACCGATTCATTCTCTAACTTACACTCTTCACCAAATTCAAGCTTAAAGCGGTAGTTCCCCTTTACTAAACCACCGAGTAAGTTATAGTTTCCGGCAACATAACCTCTCATCCAGAAGGGATTTGGACCTTTCATTTGCAATAATGTGCCGGCACCGGATGAAATAATCGGTATTTTTTTCTTTAGCGCAAATAACCTTATTTTTATGCCAAGTTCACCCTGCAGATAAGCATAGGCTTGTCCATTGGCATACCAGCCGTTGATACCGATTTGTCTGCCTCCACGATTGCTGCAGGCTGCTTCGCCATAATTTTTAAGCATAACGTCACCACCTATACCCGCCTGAAAACGCGCATAAAACATCAGAGCCGTCATATCACCCGTATCAAACTTGAAGTGAGTACCGAATGCAAATCCACTCCCGGCACCAATAGTGTTCAACTCTTTCATGTAATCAATTTCATTCAGTTGCACACCCAAAATTTTAGCAACTTCAGCCGGCGGTGCCGGACTTGCCGGAATATTGGTTCCCACCATAAAATAACTGCCGGACTGAACACTGAATTTACCAATACCAACTTTCAACCCTATCATATCGGTAGGTGTACCTACGTGAAGATACCATTCGTTGGACGCTAAGTGCATTACAGCCCAGCCGGCTCTGCCGTTATTCCCCAACCCTGTGATAAAATTACCGGGTGTATTGACAAAAACATCCATATTGGCATGAAAAACAGCATTGTTAAAATCGTAATCCATGGCGAGCTTCCCATAAATCTTAGATTGAGGTGTTTTTTCAGTAGGATAATTCTCATCAACTTGTTTCACATCAAGAAATGGTTTTATGCGGTTGTGCTCAGCTATATCTTTTATGAAATTCTTATTTTGAACCACTTGCTGGAATTTATCCTGTAGTTTTTCAAATGGATTGGGTATGCTTGATGCCAAATTGTCCATGATATAGACTTCTCCCATAAAACCCATATTAGCCAATCCTCCGTTTGCATTGGTAGAAATATTAAAGCTTGCCATAAAAGAAGCTACCTCTTTTTTCTTGAAAGCACCATATACTCCCGCTCTTAAACCTAATCCCACTTTTTCGTCCGGTGTGAACACCAATGCCCTTTTTGTTTTGTCCTGCACATTACGCACCGGTCCCGGTGTCATACGATAAAATGCGCCTCCCGTAAAGCCGGTAAACTCTACGCCAATAGGTGTAAGAATATGCAAACCATCTACAGATCCTTCAAACCCCCAATATCTGAATTTACTATACCCGAAACAGGCATCAACCTGCACCTTAATTCCCCCCTTTATATCTGCTGCCAACATGCCTCTGAATCCATCTCCATAAAGTGGATCTTTACGCATCAACTCTATCTCTCCGGATATGGTTGCCACTTTTATATCAACATTGTTTAAGCTTAACTTAGAAACATTAAAGCCTTTATATTTCCATTGCTGTCGTGAATTAACATTCTCTATCTCTCCGGTAATACTGATAACACCACCGGCTGAGAATCCCTTGTCTTGTAAGCCAACGGTAATTCCAAATCCTAATTCTGTGCGGTTGTTTTCTGCTATCAAAACAATGTCATCAATGCTGACAGGAAAATTTGCTAAACGATGTTCACCTTTTGCACCAAAATATTTGACGGTCACATAAGGCGCTACGGTCTGAAGTGTTAACTCTTGAAACTCAACATCTCTTATACGCAACTCTTTTTTAGTAGAGTCTTTAGATTGTGTGTCACTTTCTGCACTTGCCGCTATATCTAAATATCCACTCAAAATAGCTTTAGGTAGAAATCTTCTGTTTGTTACACGCATTTCTACAGAAGACCCCGGCGCGATAACAGCTTTTGCACTCCAAATATCAAAGTCCAAATTATTAGTTAACGCTACCGATAGTAAATAATCATCTTCTGTAATCATCCCCCGATATGCTAACCCTTCTCGTTCTGCTTTATTCTGTGCGCTGTCAGCTTTCTTTTTTTGCTGAACAGGTAATTGTATTTGCCCTTCCAAAACACCTCCGATTAGCTTTGATGCGGCTAAATCTATCCCTATTCTGTCTACCGAGTAAGACCATGCATTTTGATCAGAAGTGATTCCCTCGTTAATTGACAGCACATTATCTGCTGCAAAACTACCTGATACACCATAGGAATCTATAATCATATTCCTTGCATCAAAAGAGATTAATTTGTCTGATTTTGAGCTTTTAAACTCTTCGGGAAGTTTTACCTCCAGCGTTTGTATGAATAATCCTCTCCATGTTTGTTCACCGGCAATTAAATATCCATTATCTATATAACTTCTCGGGAACACCATGCCCGGAACCGCCCGGTTATCACTCATATCTAATACTGCTCTACTAACAAAGAATGAGAAGTAACCTTTATTTTCATTTTGCGTCTGTGCTGTAATGGCAAATGGGGTTAAACCTACTTCAACAATTAAATCATTCCAATCATTGGCTTTTACAAAAAAATCACCCCGAACACGATTCGGATAAGTTTTTCCAGCAATATTAATAGTGGCTCTCTCATCAATCCTACCATTCTCATCAATCGGCACTAACACGTCCTTTGATATTTGAATATTTCCTTTTAAAGAAAGTTCTTTAACTCCATCGCAACCAATCATAACAAAAGTTTTTTCATTGAAAGATCCACCTTCGTTTTCTTTCGCTATCTTACCCCCTTCTAAAGTTAACATCCATTGATTATTATTAAATAGAATCTCAATATCACCCAACAGAGAAAGTTTGGCATCACCAATAATACCTCCTGAATAGGAAAGTTTAATGCCTTCGGCACCAAAGTATAGTTCCTTTTTACCATTGGCGACACCTTTCTGTGGGGTTACAATGCGCGCGTAAACATTTATCAAAGCATACTCCGGTGTAAATTTTGCCTTTGTTACGACAATACCATATTCAACGCTATTTCTAGTTTCACGAATACCTATAGGAAGTTGCGTTAAATCATTAGCATTGATGGCGCCATCCGTAAATTTATCAGACTTATAAACCTCGTTAAATGCTCCTACAGCTTCACTTAATTGAGTGTTAATTATTGGATCCTCAGCTGCTTGAATGAAAGATTTTTCACACACTACTTGCATCATGTCTGTACTTAAAAAAGGTGTTGATGCGTTTTTTGCTTTCAAATCAGGTATGAAGATTGAAAGTGACAATACAGAAATGAGAAAGGATAGGTAATTCTTTTTCATAAAGATTAAGGGTTAGTTAGATATATTTTGCAAATATAAATATTTGTTTTGTGAAATTAGAATAAATACATATCAAAATTCAACTAATTCATTAAGATTTTCCTTAAAAAACATAATAAACAACCCTTTCCTGACGACATTTTTCATTGTTTTTCACACAACTTTAGGAATATTTCAAGCGTTTTTTTCCACTCAAATTCTGATTTAAAATAAAATAAGCTTTGCGAAATAATAATTATTTCTTACTTTTGTGAGTAATGAGTTATTTAAATCCAGAGCAAACAAAATAATTTAGCACCGTTCTTAATCGTTACCAAATCGAAAACTCAACTATTTATTTTGCTGTAATTTAATTAAACAGCTAATAATCAAAAGCTATAACAGATAAACTAAAATAATTGTGACCAAAAAAGTTAAGCTTTCTATACTTGGAATATCGTTCAGTCAGGTGCAGGCAGGTGCTTACGCGCTTATCTTTGCTGAAGAAAATGGTATCCGTCGTTTGCCAATCGTTATTGGTACGCCCGAGGCACAATCTATTGCCATTGTAATGGAAAATATGACCCCGCCCCGCCCTTTGGCACACGATCTTATGTATAATATTTTCAAATCGTTAAGCATAGAACTGCTGGAAGTTTTTATTTATAAATTCGAAGATGGTGCTTTTTTTGCAGAACTGTTATTACGACAAAATAATCAGGAATTCCGTATCGACTCCCGCACGTCTGATGCAGTAGCAATTGCGTTGAGAACCAATTCGCCTATCTTCACCACCGAGGATATTATGCAGAATATGGCCATTGTGTTTGATGAAAAAGAGGTACTTGCTACAGATTTCCAAAATAAAGATATTGAAGTTGAAGAAATTTCCGAGAATATCGAAGAGATAAGAATCGATGCACTTAAAAAACGGTTGGAAGAAGCTATAAAAGATGAAGATTACGAATTAGCAACCAAGCTTCGTGATGAAATCAATCGACGGGAAAACGAACAAAATGGCTGATACAATCTTTTACGCAACTGATATAAAGCAAACACAGCAATTACCCGAACAGGAATCGCAACACTGTGTAAAAGTACTTAGGATGAAAGAAGGCGATAAATTAACCGTTACCGACGGTAAAGGTTTTTTTTACAATTGCACACTCGTTCAAGCACATCCCAAACATTGCATGGTTAGTATAGATGAAGAAATTTCGCAACCCAAATCATGGAATTTTAACCTACAGATAGCTTTTGCTCCCACAAAAAATATTGATCGAATTGAATGGTTTGCCGAAAAAACCACTGAAATCGGAATTGATAGATTTTCGCCGTTGCTTTGTCGATTTTCAGAAAGAAAAGAATTGAAAACCGAAAGATTGGAGAAAATTATCGTTTCGGCCATGAAACAATCACAACAAGCCGTAATACCAATAATCGACGAAACAATTCCATTTAATCGGTTTGTTCAGCAGCCGTTTAACGGACGAAAATTTATCGCTCATTGCTATGCATCTGAAAAAACATCTTTGACACAAACTTATCGGAAAGGAGAAAATGCGCTAATCCTTATTGGTCCCGAAGGTGATTTCAGCGAAGAAGAAATTCAAAAAGCTCTCAACTCTGGATTTGAACCTGTTAGCTTAGGTGAAAACCGATTAAGAACGGAAACAGCTTGTTTAGTAGCATGTCATACAATACATATTATCAATAATATATAAAACAAAAAAGTATATGAAGAGATCAGTTTTCGGAATTTTATCCATTATGTTTTTTGGATTATTAACTGTGAGTTGTACGCCACAAGAGAAAAAACTTCCCCGAATAGCTATTGCCGGACTCGCTATCGAATCGAGCACATTTTCACCTGCGGTCTCTAATGAAGACGCATTCAGAACCCGTTACGGCGATAGTGTTTTTACCTATTATCCTTTCTT
This sequence comes from Bacteroidia bacterium, assembly GCA_030538215.1. Classification (GTDB taxonomy): domain Bacteria; phylum Bacteroidota; class Bacteroidia; order Bacteroidales; family Dysgonomonadaceae; genus Petrimonas. The sequence goes on along the minus strand of JAUNUM010000077.1, from coordinate 4,581 downwards.
TGCTACCGATTCGGGCATTATCAATCGTGCCATTTGGCTACCCACACTACGTGGACATGCCATGCCCGGCGGAATTGTAACCCGCGAAGCATACGAATCGCTGGTGACAAAAACTCTTGATTCTTTGAAAAATAAATTGCCCCTCGATGCTATCTTTTTCGATATTCACGGCGCTATGAGTGTTCAGGGATTAGACGACCCGGAAGGTGACTTTTTGGTTCGAATTCGTGAGTTGGTAGGAACCGACGTACTGATTTCCACATCCATGGACTTGCACGGAAGTGTTTCGCCTCGGTTGGCACAAAATACTGATTTAATTACCTGTTATCGGTTAGCGCCACACGAAGATGCCATTGAATCGAAAAAACGTGCAGTTACAAATTTATTAAATCGACTGGAAAGCGGCAAGGGAAAACCTGCCTACAAAGCTTGGATTCCTGTTCCAATTCTTCTTCCGGGCGAAAAAACAAGCACACGCATCGAACCCGGAAAAAGTTTATACGCACAAATTCCTACAGTTATCGATAAAGACAACGTAATTGATGCATCTATCTGGATGTCGTATCCATGGGCTGATGAACCCCGAAATCACGGTGTAGTAGTTGCTTATGGAGACAACAAAGAAGCCGTTGGACAAGCCGCCGAAAAATTAGCCAAGCATTTCTGGGATGTAAGAAAAAAGTTCGATTTTGTTGCCCCCACTGTTTATTTGGACGAAGCGCTGGAAAAAGCATTTGCGAGTGATAAAAAACCATTTATTATCAGCGATATGGGAGATAATCCTACCGCCGGAGGTGCCGGAGACGTTACTTGGACGTTAACTGAAATTTTGAAGCGACCTGAATTGAAATCACCTAACGCCAAATCATTGATTTATGCTTCCATTCCCGGTGAAGAGTTTGTGAAAAAAGCCAAAGAGATTGGTGTTGGCGGAAAAATAGATGCTACTGCCGGAGCCGCTGTAGATAATCGTTATGCCCCACCCGTTCGGATTTCAGGAACTATAACTGCCATTTATGAAGGGCATCCCAACGCCAAAACAGAAGTAGTGGTAAAAAATGGCAACACATCCATTATCGTTACCGAAAGACGAATGGCGTATCACTACGAAAAAGATTTTACCAAACTAGGACTGAATCCTCGCGAAGCAGATATTTTGGTGGTGAAAATCGGATATCTTGTTCCCGAATTGTACGATATGCGTGCCGATTGGTTGATGGCACTTACACCCGGCGGCGTAGATCAGGATCTTCTCCGCTTGGATTATAAACGAATCAACCGCCCCATGTATCCCCTCGATCCTAACATGGAAGAACCCAATTTAAATGCAAAATTCATACCACTTTCAGATGAGATAATGAGATAAACAAAAATAAAACTCGGAAATTTTCCGAGTTTTATTTTTATACATTTTAGATATTTTGCTCTTTCCAGTTAATTCCTAAAATACACATTTTCACCTCTCGCGTCAATCACAATCGGTTTGGATTTATCTACCACGCCGCCCAAAATATCTTTCGATAACTGATTAAGCACTTTTCGTTGTAGCACCCGTTTAACAGGACGTGCACCGAATTCGGGATCGTATCCTACTTTAGCAATACTATCGATAGCTTCGTCAGTATATCGCAGTTCAATTCCGTTTTCTTGAAGCATTTTAGCAATGATATTCAGTTGAATACGCACGATTTGTGCAATTTCGTCTTCGTTGAGTGGAGAAAACATAATAATATCATCGATGCGGTTCAAAAACTCGGGACGGATGGTTTGTTTGAGCATTGCAAGCACTTGCTCTTTGGTATTTTCTACGATTTCTTCCCGATTACCGGATGTAATTTTTTCGAAATTATCCCGAATCAAGTTCGATCCCATGTTCGAAGTCATAATGATAATCGTGTTTTTGAAGTTCACCACCCTACCCCTGTTATCGGTCAATCGCCCGTCGTCCAGCACTTGCAACAAAACGTTGAAAACATCGGGATGCGCTTTCTCAATTTCGTCGAACAGCACTACCGAGTATGGTTTGCGGCGAATGGCTTCCGTCAGTTGTCCACCTTCATCGTAACCCACATATCCGGGAGGCGCGCCGATTAATCGCGTAGCACTGAATTTTTCCTGATATTCGCTCATATCGATGCGCGTCATCATATTTTCGTCGTCGAAAAGATAATCTGCTAACGCTTTTGCGAGCTCGGTTTTACCGACGCCTGTCGTTCCTAAGAAAATAAACGAACCAATTGGACGTTTCGGGTCGCTCAATCCGGCACGGTTACGACGCACGGCATCGGAAACGGCGGCGATGGCTTCGTGCTGTCCAACCACGCGTTTGTGCAGTTCGTCTTCCAAGTTCAGGAGTTTTTCACGCTCGCTTTGCAGCATTTTGCTCACCGGAATGCCCGTCCAACGAGCCACCACATCGGCAATATCTTCAGCATCCACTTCTTCCTTAATCATGGCGCGCCCGCCTTGCTGCTCGTGCAATTGCTTGTTCAGCGTTTCAATTTCCGATTCTTTTTCCTTTATTTTTCCGTAACGCAATTCGGCTACTTTTCCGTAATCGCCTTCGCGCTCGGCGCGTTCCGCTTCGAATTTGGCGTCTTCAATGTCGATTTTGTTCTGCTGAATTTTATTAATCAGTTCTTTTTCGGCTTGCCATTTGGCTTTATATTCCGATTCTTCGGATTTTAAATCTTCGATTTGCTTGCTGAGAAACTCTTCTTTCGGCTGGTCGTTTTCGCGACGAATGGCTTCACGCTCAATCTCCAACTGTTTTACCCTTCGCTGAATTTCATCCAGTTCATACGGCACGCTATCCACTTCCATACGCAGTTTGGCAGCCGCTTCATCCATCAGGTCGATGGCTTTGTCGGGCAGAAAACGGTCGGTAATGTATCGGTGCGAAAGTTGTACGGAAGCGATAATCGCTTCGTCTTTGATGCGCACTTTGTGGTGATTTTCGTACTTTTCTTTCAATCCGCGAAGAATGGAAATAGTGTCTGCTTCCGTCGGTTCTTCCACCACAACAGTCTGGAAACGACGTTCCAATGCTTTGTCTTTCTCAAAATATTTCTGATACTCATCCAGCGTGGTAGCACCAATCGCGCGCAATTCGCCACGCGCCAAAGCCGGTTTTAAAATATTGGCGGCATCCATTGCCCCTTCGCTTTTTCCTGCGCCCACAAGCGTGTGAATTTCGTCGATGAAAAGAATGATTTCGCCTTCGGCTTTCACCACTTCGTTTACCACCGATTTCAAACGCTCTTCAAATTCCCCTTTGTATTTTGCACCCGCGATGAGCGCGCCCATATCGAGCGAAAATATCTGCTTACTTTTCAGGTTTTCGGGCACGTCGCCGCGAATAATGCGGTGCGCCAACCCTTCGGCAATGGCGGTTTTTCCCGTTCCGGGCTCGCCGATAAGAATGGGATTATTTTTGGTGCGACGACTTAAAATCTGTAACACACGACGGATCTCTTCGTCGCGCCCGATAACGGGGTCGAGTTTGCCATTACGCGCTCTTTCCGTTAAGTTTATCGCGTATTTGCTCAACGACTGATAAGTATCTTCCGCCGACTGGCTGGTTACTTTTTCGCCTTTGCGCAATTCCTGAATGGCTTTTTCGAGTTGGGTTTGCGATACTCCCAACGCTTTCATCGTATCCGAAGTTTTGCTTCGTTCACTCACGAGTGCCAACAGCAAATGCTCGATGGAGACGTATTGGTCGCCCATTTTGCTTGCGAAATCGCCTGCTTTGGCAAACACGGCGTTGGTTTCGCGGCTCAGCATCGGTTCGCCACCCGACACACGCGGGTAGGATTCAATCTCCTTATCCACAGCCGATTCCAACGAAGGCATATTTACTCCCAGTTTCTGAAACAGAAAGCTGGTAACATTTTCGCCAACCAACATTGTGCCTTTGAGCACGTGCGACGGCTCAATCATTTGCTGATTGTTTGCCTGCACCAATTCGATGGCTTTTTGCACCGTTTCCTGTGCTTTGATTGTAAAATTGTTAAAGTTCATATATAATCAGTTTTTGTTATTCGATTGTAATTCAATGGTAATTCGGTGGATATGCTGTTGTTTTGTGGAACAGTTTAATGTCGCAAATTACCATTGAATAATAGTCAATTTTCTTGCCAAAGAGAATTTTATGACGATTTGGCAGGGAGTAACTCTAAAAAAGTCTATATTTGTGATTAAAATTTTCGAATTATATGAAGCATTTATACATCGGAATATTCTTCATTGTTTTAGGTTTTTTGCTAAAAGCATTCCCCAACCTCATTGCCGGATACAACACAATGACACGAGAACAAAAAGAAAAAATAGATATTAAAGGCCTTTCCACAAATATGCGGAACACGTTTATTGTAATGGGATTGGTTATAATTTTGGGGTCTTATTTACTCACAAAGTTCGAATTTTATAAAACTGCCGAATACGTGATGCACGCAGCTGTTTTGGGTGGAGTTATTTATATTTTTGCAACGGTTAAGAAATATGATTTGAGAAAAAAAAGTAAATATGACTAGTCCTAAATAACCGTTACAGGTTTTATACAAAATTAATTCTTTTATC
>JAUNUM010000076.1 GCA_030538215.1 Bacteroidia bacterium | reverse complement strand
AATGTCAATGTCTCTGAATTTGAAACATATAGAATTTTATTCAGTATAATGTCTATTGTGAGACAACAAACTTTATCGATTACTATTTCTATATCTCCACGGACTTTCTGCATCGAATTGACTCCAAAGTCGAATTTGAGTGTAAACTCCAAAAAATGCAGTGCAGTTTTTATTATTTGACAATGTTGTACGAATCGGCAGCAATGTGGTAGAACGACAGATAATCTTTTCCTTCGGAAGCTTTTCGTTCGGCAATTCGTGCGCGAAAATCGTTCACACGATCCATTTCGGAGCTACCTACGGCAACGCCTTCGGCAATTTGTTCGGTTTCGCAACCGGCACCGCCTTCGCCGTGACTTACAATAGTATTGTTGCGAATTTCTTCTTCTAAATTTTGACAATACGCTTCGTCAATACGTTCTTCAACCAATTTTCCTTTAACAACTACATTGTGATTAACGGCTTCGGGGTCAAATTTTCCGAGCGATCCGCTCGATTCCACACGAATGGTTTGGTCTTTTGTTTCTCCCTGAAGAAAGAGTTTCATACCGCTTTTGGAGCAAACGTGCGTGGCAAGTCCTTTTACGGTGACAACTTGTTCAACATATTCTTCAGCGTTAGATAGAATGTTGTCAACGGTTAACGGTTCTTTTTGTGAATTACCGCTACATCCCGAAAAAATCAGGAATGAGAAAACGACAGTAATAGTTGTAAATAAGTTTTTCATTTTAATACTGAATGATTTAATAATAATTTGAGAACTCAAAGGTATTCTTTTTTTTGGAAAAAATGAAAAGGAAACTGCAAATTTCTTCTTGTGAAAATTCGTAAATTCATATTCTTTTAAGTGTGAATATATTGTGAAATTGTTACGAGAGAATATTATATCGAAATTTCATCGGAAATTATTCTTTATTCGTCGGGAAAAATAACCCTATTCGTCGATTTTGTGTTGTAATATGCACTTGTTTGTCTGTATCTTTGTGCAAAAAGATTTAAAAATAAATTTTATGGAAAATAAAGAACAAAACATGAATTTTTCCGACAAGTCCAAAGGTGGTATTTTCGGATTTATATTAATATTAGCCGGAACATTGTTTCTTGCTTTTAATCGTGGTTGGCTCGACCCGAATTTACGCTACATTGTATTCTCGTGGCCGATGATATTTGTTGTTTTTACTTTTTTTGCTTTAGCTAAAAGAGAGTATTGGGGTATGCTTTTTTGGTCGGTATTGGCTGCATTTTTCCTGTTGCCGCGCATAGCCACTTTGTATCCCAACTTACTACCGGGAATTAACGAAGATTTTGCGCAAAATTTTTGGCCTGTTCTGCTTATAATTGTTGGAATAGGAGTTGTTCTTAAAATATCTTTTGGAAAGAATATAGGTTACTGTAATCGTGATCAGGAGCATTTTAATGTGAACAAAATTGAAGGTACTGACGGTATTTATGTACGAAAAGTTGTGTTTGGCGGGAATGAAGATATTTTTCTGGAACCGATATTTCGCGGAGGTAAAATTGACGTAGTTTTTGGCGGTGTTGAACTCGATTTGCGTCGAACCACGTTATCCGAAGGTGATACACATCTCCAAATAGAAGCCGTTTTTGGTGGTGTAAAACTGTATTTGCCCGATGATTGGGTGGTTGTGCCGAAAATTGATGCCGTTTTAGGTGGTGTTGAAAATAAACGTTTTGCCAAAGCTATATCAACAGATGGTTCGCGCAGATTATTAATAACCGGCGAAGTTGTGTTTGGAGGTTGTGAAATCAGGTAGATTATTTTGACAAATCTTTTCAATTATACCTAAATATATAGTGAAAATGAATATTTTTCTTCCAACTAATCTTTCGCGTTTGCTAACAATGCTTGTTGTGTGTATTGTTTATGCATTGTTTCAGGCATTTGCATTTAGTTGGCTTGTTCCATTTTCTTATTTTACCCTGTTTTTAGATGCTTTTCTCGATGCGATTTTTATTGTGGTATTGAGTGTCTTTTTAAACAAAGCCATACTCTTTGGCAATTATGTTACTCTTGGAATTTTTCAGCGTTTCATCAATTATTTGGCATTGGGTTTATTAACAGTTAGCGTGTGGATAGGATTGAGTTTATTAAGTTCATACTTGATTTTAGATAAGAAAAATGTAGCGGAATTATGGCTGATGATACCCATGAAACTGTTTATCGGGATACTTCTGTATATTCTTATTGTACAATTTATTCACAACCGAATTGAGAATGATGAAGTGGAAGAAGATGCAGATGCAGAGCCCATAAATGAAAGTAATGCTGAGGAAGCAGTAGAAATTCTTGATCGTGTGGTAGTGAAAATCGGACAGAAAATTCACATGATTAATGTACCGGATATTCTTTACATTCAATCCGATGGTGACTACGTTCAAATATTCACACAAGAAAACCATTTTCTGAAAGAAGAAACCATGAAATATTTCGAGATTTGCTTGCCTTCGGCAACGTTTGTGCGAATTCATCGATCGTACATTGTGAACATCGAAAAAATTCTTCGCATCGAATTGTATGAAAAAAGAAATCAAATGCTTACCCTTGCCAATGGACATAAAATAAAAGCCAGCGCATCGGGATACAAACTACTTCGTGAAGCGCTGAACCTATAAACGTCTCTCCCTTATGGGAGAGATTTAGAGAGGGGCCGTAACAAAAACTTATTGTAAAGTTTGTTAAAACTTAGAAAACCGATTTCATATTTTGAGTTTTCCGAACTACCTTTGTAGCGTTTTTTTCAAAAAATAATGACACTAAAAGAAAGAATAATAAAAGAAGCAGGTACGCTTTTTTACCAGTACGGTATTAAAAGTGTGTCCATGGATGATCTGGCATCTTCTTTAGGTATCTCAAAACGCACACTTTATGAGAATTTTAAGGATAAGGAAGAAGTTTTACTGACTTATCTGGCCGATATTCGCGATGAGAGGAACAATAAAGTTTTTGAGGTAATTGAAAGGTCGGCCAATATGATCGAGGTGTTTCTTTATTTTATTGAGTTTCATAAAAAAAAGGAACTGCCTTCCATAAAGTTTTACGAAGATATATACAAATACTATCCGCGAATATACAAGCTGATTCAAAAAGATGTTGAAACCAACAAAGTATATATAAAAAAGTATCTGCAGCAGGGAATCGATCAGGGTTACATCCGCGAAAACCTGAATGTGGATGTAGCAGCTTTTTTGGTGGAAGAAAGTACTTACACGTATATTCGGGCAGCGTATCTGGAAAAACCACCTTTTTCTTTTCAAGAGCTTTTTTTTACGATGATGGTTAATTTTATTCGTGGAATTTCAACGAATAAAGGAATTGAAATTATCGATAATTATCTTACAAACAAAACAAACGAAAATAATTAATTACCATATATGAAAATTAAACAATTAAGCATCATTTTAGTGGCGATTTGTGGATTGTTTGGGTTATCCACTGCAACTGCACAAAATTCGAGTAGTTTGCAAATAGATTTAAATACGGCACTACAAATAGCGCTCAGCGAAAACCCTAATGTAAAGGTTGCCGATATGGAAATTACCAAAAAGGAATATGCCAAAAAATCGGCTTATGGAGCGCTACTTCCGCAAATGGATTTGATAGGACAATACCAGCGTGCCATTAAGCGACAAACCGTGTATTTTGATGAGGGTTTCGGAATGGGTGGCGGAGCAATTGATCCCACTAAATATACGCCCGAAGAACAATTCGTTATGAAAACTGTAGGCAAAATGTTTGCGCCTGATCCCGAAAAATCCGGAGAAGGTATTCAGATGGGACGTTTAAATGTTTACACCGCCGGTCTTAATGTAAGCATACCGTTGGTGGTGCCCTCGTTGTGGAAAAATATTCAAATGAGCCAGGTAGATATACAACTTGCTATGGAAAAGGCTCGCTCGTCGCGTATTGATTTGGCAAATCAGGTGAAAAAGTCGTTTTACTCGTTGTTACTTGCACAGGCAAGTTACGATGTTTTCAAAAAAACATACGCTACCGATTCACTTAATTTAGAAAGCATTCGAAATCGCTTTAATCAAGGTATGGTGGCCGAATATGATGTAATCACTGCCGATGTTCGTCTCAAAAGCCTTATTCCGAGCATTCTACAATCTCAAAATATGATGAAGATTGCCGAATTGCAATTGAAAATGTTAATGGGAGTTGATAGTGAAATATCACTAAAAGTTGTCGGTTCGCTTGATGATTATCGCAGTTCCATGTTCGATGCCATTGTTCCTGCCGATACTTCACTTATAAATAACAGCGATATCAAACAATTTGATTTACAGGCTGAAATGGTACGTAAAGGTTACGAAATACAAAAACTGCAATTTGCTCCTACGCTTGTTTCGTCGTTTAATTACATGTATATGAGCCAAAACAACGATTTCAAATTTAGTAATTATCGTTGGGATCCATACTCCATGCTTGGTCTCACGCTTTCCATTCCATTATTCAATGGTGGACAACGATATCATAATATGAAACAATCTGAAATTCAGCTTTGTCAGCTTAACGAGCAGCGCAAAAATGTGGAACGTGGTTTAAAACTTTCCATTAAAAACAATTACGATTTGATGGCTAAAAGCATGGAGCAGGTAGTCGCCACCGAATCAGCTGTTGAGCAAGCGCGTAAAGGTTATCAGATTACACAAAAGCGTTACGAAACCGGAATGGGAACTATTGTGGATGTGAATGCCGCAGCTTTAGCAATAACCAATGCTGAACTCCAGTATCGCAATGCCATATACGATTACTTGGCTGCTAAAGCCGATTTAGAGAAAATGCTCGGGCACGATGATAATGCAATAAAATAAGAAATACAAATAAACTTTAATATATGAAACGGAATAATGTTCTAAAATTTACACCATTAGCAGTTCTCCTCTTTTTTGTATCTTGTGGAGGAGGATCGACAAAAAACGAAACACAAGTCGCAACCGTTAAGAAAAACGTAAAAGTTGAAGAAGTTCAATTGACATCAATTGACCAATTATCGACTTTTACTGCAACAATTGAGGCAAATACGGTGAATAATATCGCACCGGCCATGGGCGGACGCATCAGAAGTATTCATGTGGATGTAGGCAGTCGTGTTGGAAAAGGGCAAACGGTGGTAACTATGGATGCTTCAAATTATACGCAGCAGCAAACTCAACTTAGCACGCTGAAAAGAGATTATGAACGATATCTGGAACTTTATAATGTTGGAGGAATTTCCAAACAGCAACTTGATCAAGTAAAAGCGCAACTCGATGTGGCGCAAACTGCTCTGAACAATTTGGGCGAAAATACCCGTTTGACAAGCCCGATAAATGGAATAGTAACGGCTCGAAATTTTGATCCGGGAGACATGGCGGCAGGTTTACCCATTCTTACCATTGAGAATATTAATCCGGTAAAAGTGGTTATAAATGTTTCAGAGTCATTTTACAGTCAGGTGGTAAAAGGAATGTCTGCCAATGTGCAGGTTGACGCACTCGCTAATGAAATTTTCGAAGGAAAAGTATCGTTGATACATCCCACGTTGAATCGAGTTTCGCATACTTTTCCGGTAGAAATCGAAGTGAATAACTCCGATCAACGTCTTCGTCCGGGAATGTTTTCTCGTGTAACCATGAGTTTTGGCATTAATGATCGTCCGCTCGTGTCCGATATGGCGGTATTGAAACAATCGGGTTCCAACGACCGGTATGTTTTTGTGGAAAAAGATGGTAAAGCCCTTTACACGATTGTTCAGTTAGGAGCTCGGGTTGAAAGTAAATACGAGATTGTTTCCGGCTTAAGTGTCGGTGACAGAGTTATTGTACAAGGAAATGTGGGCTTGATTGATGGAAGCGAAGTGCAAGTAGTTCAATAAAATTGAATTACAAACTACAAATTACTAATTACTAATTACCAATTATTGTGGTGTTCAACTTAAACGTCAAACATCAAACACTAAACATTAAACATCAAGCAGATGAAAATATATGAAAAAGCAGTAAAAAATCCTGTTGGGACATCGCTGATATTTATTGGGATTGTCATCATTGGATTCATGTTTTATCGTCAACTTCCCATTGATTTATATCCTGAAATAGATATGAATATTATCTCGGTAATGACATCGTATCCGGGAGCAGGATCAGACGACATTGAAGCCAACGTTACCAGACCGTTGGAAAATGTGCTTAATTCAACCGAGAGTATCAAAAAAATTACTTCGCAATCGAGAGATGGGATGTCGATGTTGATGCTTGAATTTGATTTTGGAACGAATATGGATAACGTGATGAATGATGTCCGTGACAAGGTAGATATGATTTCGGGATTTCTACCTGACGGAGCAGAAGATCCCATGATTCTAAAATTCAGTTCCGATATGATTCCCGTAATCATTCTTTCGGCAACGGCACAAGAAAGCGCGGGCGCGCTCTATAAAATACTTGATGAACAAGTGGCCAATCCGCTTAACCGTATTCCAGGTGTGGGAACCGTTGCTGTATCGGGCGCGCCACAACGTGAGATTCAAGTAAACGTGATACCCGAAAAACTAGAAGCTTATAACATTTCCATAGAACAGATTGCTCAGATTGTTGCTGCCGAAAACGTAAATGTTCCTGCCGGAAATTTCGATATCGGTTCGCAAACCTATATGCTTCGTCTCGAAGGTGAATTTAGGGAAAGTCGCGAACTCAACAATATTATTGTGGGTAACAACCAAGGGCGCCCCATTTATTTAAGAGATTTGGCAGTTGTAAAAGATACGTTGCAAGATCGTATAATGGAAAACTACACCAACGGAGAAAGAAGTGCAACTCTTGTTGTTCAAAAACAATCGGGCGCCAATACCGTTGCAATTGCCAATGCTGTGAAAAAAGAAGTTATTGAACTAAAGAAAACTCTTCCACCCGACATCGAAATTGTAACTGTGATGGATACATCGGAATACGTGAAAGTTTCTATCAATAGCTTGCTCGAAACCATTTTGCTTGCGCTAATAATTGTTGGGCTTATTGTACTTTTCTTTCTCGGACGCTGGCGCGCAACGGTTATCATTATGGTAACCATTCCCATTTCGCTAATCGGGTCATTTATTTATCTGTATCTGACGGGTAATTCCATTAATATCATATCGTTATCGGCTTTGTCCATTACTATCGGTATGGTGGTTGATGATGCCATTGTGGTGCTCGAAAATATCACCACGCACATCGAACGAGGCAGTCGTCCCAAACAAGCTGCCGTTTATGGAACCGAAGAAGTTTCGTTGTCTATTATTGCATCCACACTTACCATTGTAGCCGTATTCTTGCCGATGACAATGGTTGGCGGTTTTGCCGGAGTTATGTTTAAACAACTCGGATGGATGGTAACCATTATTATTTTGCTTTCGCTCATTATCGCAATGACACTCACGCCAATGATGAGTGCAAAAATGATGCGAGCCGATAAGGATAAGAAAATGAGCATGTTTGATAAGTGGTACAATAAGAAAATACTTCCTTTATTGGATAAACTTGACAAAGGTTATGCCGGATTGGTAAAGAGAGTGGTAACAAACAGAAAAACAACTATTTTCTCTGTTTTATTCATATTTGTGTTAGGAGCTATTATTAGTGGGCTAACGCTGAAAACCGAGTTTATGCCGGCATCGGACAATAATGATATAGCCATGACTGTTGAAATGCCCACCGGAACCAGAATGGAAATTTCCCGTGAAATCGGGCATAAAATTGCTGAAATGATGAAAGAGCAACATCCTGAAGTGGAGATAGTTTCTTTTGGCGTGGGGCAAGCAAGTGATGATAATGCTTGGGCGGCTATGCGAGATAATGGTTCTAACATATTAACATACAATATACGACTGACGGAAGCAAAAAACAGAAAAAAATCTATTTATGATGTTTCCGATGAACTTCGTACTGAATTGGCTGCTATGCCTGAAGTACATCGTTTTAAAGTAATGCCGGGCGGTGGAGATATGGGAATGACCGGTGGCAGCAATGTGGCGGTTGAAATATACGGTTATGATCTGGCAGAAACCAATAAGTTGGCAGCCGATTTGAAGCCCAAACTGGAGTCTATTGCAGGCTTGCGTGATATTATCATTTCGCGAAAAGATTACAGAATGGAGTATAATATTGTTTTCGATCGTGAGAAATTGTCGTTAAATGGACTGAATATGGCAACGACGGCGAATGCGGTGAGAAATCGTATAAACGGGCTTATTATGTCGCGCTATCGTGAAGATGGTGAGGAGTATAACATTCGCGTGCGCTACGATGAATCTTATCGTCAATCGATAGAAGACATCGAGAATATAATGATTTACAATCCTATGGGTGTCGGTATTCGTGTCCGTGATGTAGGGCGAGTTGAAGAAAACTCATCACTTCCGCAAATTGACCGAAAAGATCGTCAGCGTATTGTAACCGTTCAGGGAACCATTTACAAACGCGCCTTGAGCGAAATTGTAAAAGATGTAAATGTCGCCATTGCTTCGCTCGATGTGCCGCCCGGTGTTCAGGTTGAGATAAGCGGATCGCTTGAAGAACAGCAGGAATCTTTCTCACAACTGGGATTATTACTTATGATTGTGTCGTTGTTGGTTTACATCGTGCTGGCATCTCAGTTTGAATCGCTGACCTATCCGTTTATTATTATCTTGACTGTTCCGTTTGCCTTTATCGGTTCATTGCTGTTTTTATCGATGACAGGCGAGCCACTCGGAATCATGGGATTTGTGGGACTGATTATGCTTGTGGGGATGGTGGTGAAGAACGGTATTGTACTTATTGACTACATCAACCTGAACCGCGAACGCGGAATGTCCATCATAACAGCTGTTGTTCACGGTGGAAGATCGAGGTTGCGTCCCGTGTTGATGACCACACTTACCACTATTTTGGGTATGGTTCCGCTGGCAATCGGTACCGGACAAGGTTCGGAAATGTGGAAATCACTTGGTATCTCAATTATCGGTGGTATGACTTTCTCTACGATTATAACTCTTATTCTTGTTCCTGCATTGTACTCCATTTTTGGAGGAAACGGTGTGAAACGCAAACGACGCAAGCATCGTGAGAAAATTCACAGTCAGAACGAACAAGAAGAAACAACAACTTATTTGAAAGGAGTAGAAGCATGAAAGCAGTAATGATTATATTAGACCAGGCACATTATTCACAAATAGTAGATGACCTGTCAAAATTCAATATTCGTGGATTTACATCGTGGAAAGAAGTATTCGGCAGGGGAACCAAAACCGGCGAACCCCACTACGGCAGCCATGCATGGCCATCGGTGAACAATGCTATTCTAACGATAGTAGAAGATCATCGGGTAGCACCGCTGATGAAGTACCTGAGAGAATTAGATACTGAATATGAAAACCTGGGGCTCAAGGCTTTCGTGTGGAATGTGGAGGATATGATTTGAATGAGTTAGCAGTTTTGAGTTAACAATTTACAGAATTTTAAAACAGCAGTTGCTTTTAAGAAAGTAGCTGCTGTTTTGTTTATGAAAAGAATCAACAATATTCCACTTTTTTAGTGGAATTGAAATTAAATTATTATCTTTGTTTCGAAATATCAGGCAGTGGTTTATGGAAATAAGGTTTGAGAAAGAATATCTGCGTGAACTTTACGAAAAAGGTAAAACCAAAGAGAAAAAATATCGTTTTCAGCCGGAAGTAGTATCCAGGTACCAATTACGTATAAAATTGCTCGAACAAGCTTCCACTATCGAAGAATTATTTGCTATTAATTCATTAAACTATGAGGTCTTGAAAGGCGATAAAAAAGGAATTTCCTCTATTCGTGTCAATAACAAATATCGTATTGAGTTTACAGTAAATAAAGTGGTTACAGAAACAGTTGTAACTATTTGTAATATTTTAGAATTATCAAATCACTATAAATAAAAGAAGAATATGGGAAGCTTAGTTTGTTCTCGGGCAATTCATCCCGGTGAAATGCTAAAAGAAGAGATAGAATATCGCGGTGTTACGCAGGGAAAAATTGCTACTCAGATGGGAATGTCGTACAAAATGTTAAACGATATTTTGAACTGCCGTCGTCCACTCACAGCCACTACAGCAATGCTTTTCGAAGCTGTTTTAGGAATTGATTCGGGTTTATTATTGCGAATGCAACTCGACTACAATATGCAAATCGCGCGCAAAGATAAGAAATTTGCTGAACGTCTTGCACAAATCAGAAAAACGGCATCGATGCTGTAGAATCGCAGATTTTGAACTGATAATAAACAGCAGTTGCTTTTACAAAAGTAGCTGCTGTTTTGTTTAGAGATGAATAAATAATTGGAATAAATTATATACTTCTAACCCTTCCCTCCGCAAAACGGAGGACTTCCCTTGCATCACAAGGGAAGAGTTGTGGGCTAAGAAATATTACTGAAAGTGAATAATATGAACTACGCAACCGTCCCCTTTTGTCAAAGGGGACGAGTCCCGAGCATCGGGACGGGCGGGGTTAGAATATTCCAACTTATTTTTTCACTTTACTTAGAAATAACCTATCTATAAACTTTTTCAACAAAATCGCTATCTTTGCGATACCAAAAAGTAAATAATCATGATCTATATAGTCAATAAATCCAATAAACCCGATTATAATATTGCTCTGGAAGAGTATTGTTTCAAAAAACTGCTGCATCACGATAAAATATTCATTCTGTGGATAAATGAACCGGCGATTATTGTGGGGAAACATCAAAATACGATTGAAGAAATAAACTCCGAATACGTGAAACAGAACGGAATTCATGTTATTCGACGTATATCGGGTGGGGGAGCCGTGTATCACGACCACAACAACCTCAATTACACCATTATTTCCAACGAAGATAAAGGTGCTGATTTCGATTTTAAGACTTTTTCTAAACCGGTTATTGATACGCTAGCCGATTTGGGTGTAAAAGCCGAATTTACCGGACGAAATGATTTGGTTATCGATGGGAAAAAGATTTGCGGTAACGCGCAAGCGTATATTCAGGGACGGGTAATGCACCACGGGTGCCTGCTTTTCGATACCGATTTAACCGTGCTTTCCAAAGCACTGGAAGCGCCGAAAGATAAGATCGAGAGCAAAAGCGTAAAATCGGTACGAAGCATTGTGGATAATATTTTGCCCAACCTGCCCGAAAAAATATCGGTAGATGAATTTTCGGATAAGCTGCTGGAGCACGTGAAATCGAAATTTCCCGAAATGAAAGAATATGTGTTTTCGGAAGAAGAATTGGCTGAAATTGAGCAACTGCGCGCTACAAAATTTGGCACATGGGAGTGGAATTACGGTCATTCTCCCAAGTTCGATATTGAGCGCAATTCACGTTTTACAGCGGGAAAAATTCAGGTATTCGCCAATGTGAAAAATTTAATAATTCAGGAAATTCGCTTTTACGGTACTTTCTTTGGCAACAACAGCAACCTTTCCGAAGTGGAAAATGCACTTATCGGAGTAAAATACACTTCGGAAGATGTTCGTGAAGCGCTCTCTAAAATAGAATTCAATCATTATTTTGCCGGATTCTCACTGGACGAACTTACTGAAGCGATTGTTGGTTGAGTGATCCCTGCACCAATTAAGTACACATTAGATTGACTGAGATTGAATAAGATTGATTGAGGTTGAATGTGTTTGCCCGTTTTCAATCTTGTTCAATCTTAATTAATCTTTCTCAATCTTTTATAAATAGCACATTATGAAAAAGATTATTTCTACCTTAATAATCACCTTATTTGTTTTCTGTGTCGTAAACGCGCAGGACAAATGGGCCATTGCTTTGCACGGCGGAGCCGGAAGCGCACCACAAAATATGACAAAAGAGCAGATTGCCGTGTATGAAACGGAGTTGCTGAAATCACTCGAAATCGGGAAGCAGATGCTTAGAAACGGTGCATCGGCATTGGATGCTGTGGAAGCTGTTGTGATTTCGCTGGAAAACAATCCGATGTTTAACGCCGGGAAAGGTGCGGTTACCAACAGCGAAGGCATTCACGAATTGGACGCTGCCATTATGGACGGTTCAAACCTGAAAGCAGGTGCTGTAGCGGGAGTCCGCGACGTGAAAAATCCAATTAAAGCTGCCCGGCTGGTGATGGACAGCACCGATCATGTGCTTCTTATTGCTGACGGTGCTTCCAAATTTGCTTCGCAAATGGGATTGGAGATAGTGGAAAACAGTTATTTTTCGGTGGATAAAAAGGTAAAACAGCATAGCGATAAAGGTACGGTAGGTTGTGTGGCGCTGGACGTTCACGGTAATCTGGCGGCTGCCACTTCCACCGGAGGAATGCGCGGCAAAAAGTGGGGTCGGGTAGGCGATGTACCCATTATCGGTGCGGGAACGTACGCCAATAACCATACGGTTGCCGTTTCCGGCACAGGACATGGTGAGTTGTGGATTCGGCGTGTGGTGGCTTACGATATTTCCGCTTTAATGGAATACAAAGGATTATCGCTCGAAGAAGCAGCCAACGAAGTGATTTTTAATAAAATATCGCCCATGGGCGGTTCCGGCGGCGGTATTATCGCGGTGGATAAAAACGGCAATATTAGTTTGGTTTTCAATACTTCGTTGATGCATCGGGCTTGGGCTAAAAGTGATGGAAAGCAGGGAGTGGGGGTGTTGAAGAATTAACGGTGGTGGTATGAGGTCGTGGCGGTCAGACGAGAGTCTGAGTGTCCGACCGAAATTAAGGTTGGAACGAGATTCGACTTGTCGAATCCGCACGAACCCAGCCATGCCTTATATGTATTAGCTACGACTTTATCTGACAGTAGGTTTTTTCTATTTTTATTGTTATAGTTGTTCATCCATCATCATTTCATAATGTTCTTTTCCAATTGATTTAAAAATAGTCGCAAATACGTTAAATAGTATTTGAGGTTGTTCATTGATGATTTTTTGATAATAAGCGCTGTCAAGTGCAGATATTTTATGGCTTTCGTCATTTATTGTTGAAATGAATGCACACTTGATGTAATAACTTGGGTCGTTTTGATCTTCATTAATTAATACTGCCCAGGAGTCTCGACCATAGCCAACAAAGTTCACATAACTTTCAATTATTCTTCGCATTGAATTGGAAATCATAATATTCATAGATGGATTGTTGGGAATATTAGCTTTTATCTCTTTAATGGTTTGCCACATCAAAGAATAATCATCAAATACTGTCTTATTGTACTCACCAGAAATGGATGTTTGATTATTTAACTTTGAAATTTTAAAGTGCCAATAATCTGTACAAATCGGTCTTTTTTCAAAAGAAACTTCTTTGTAGAAATAAATGTTATGAGTTAAGATAAAGACTTGAGCAATATTGCTATTTTTTAGTAGCATTCGATTAGGTCTATTATCGTCTGCTTTTCTTTGAATTAATGAATGAATCAATGTGGAAACAATAAATAAAGATTGACTATCCAAGCTTGAAACGGGGTCATCAATAACTATTATTTTTTTCTTACTCCCATTATTTTGTAAATCATCCGACCCTAAACATAATTGATAAAAATATAGAAATGAAATAAAGTTCTTTTCTCCCTCGCTTAAACTATCAAATACAGGACTAGTATTGGTTGAGTTAAGACGTTTAAGGTAATATCTTGAAATATTATTTACTTTATCTTTTTCGTCAATTTCAAATCCTTCGAAACCAGCATTCTTCAGAATTAGGTTTATATTATCAACGGCATCTTTTGTATTTACTGTCTGGCTTCTTAGGGTTTCAATGTTTTGTCTTGCTGTTATAATTTTGTTGTTATAACTGCTTTTCAGTTGTGATGCAATTGTGGTTATTTGAGAATACTTATTTACTCTGTTAT
>JAUNUM010000174.1 GCA_030538215.1 Bacteroidia bacterium | reverse complement strand
TGATTATGAGCAAAAGCCATGGTAAATGATAAAAACCGAGGAAAACAGGAAAAAGCCAATCAAGTTTTCTCTTTCAGCGTAAATTTATGCTAAAATCTGTGAATATCTGCACGAATATTCTTCAAAATAATGTTTTAGGCATATTTACTGAAATTCATTTAATTTAAAATATTGTTGTCCGATATAAATTACAACAAAACTCATAACATCCCTAATTTCAGGATAATATGATGTGTATCTAAATTGGCAACCTGCTATTTTGATATGGCGCAGCTACGCAGTTAGCTTTTACTACATACTAATTTCCACCATAATATCACACCACTATGTGGCTTTTTTTTAGCAGCATAGCTGCGACACATTCTTTTTATCGGAAATAGTGCATTTAAAATCACAAACCTCAAATTCACGAGTAATTTCAACAAAAAAACTTATCTTTGTTGAAATATATTTCTCCAATGCGTCATATTTTGATTATTTTTTTTCTAACACTTGTTGGAATAGTATTGTTTATCTCTTGCAATCGGCAAGAAGAGAGAGAAGCATATGAACTCCTTACTCGCTGGGATGCTCTATTAGAAACACAACCCGAAATTATATCAGACAGTTTAAAAACTATTGCTCCAAACAGTTTGTCACAAAAAAATCGGGCATACTACCAGCTGCTCAAAACAATTTCGGACGATAAAACCTATTTCGAATTTAAAAGTGATTCCCTGATAAAAAAAACTGTTGACTATTATAAACTTCATGAACCTTCCGGCAACAACTATATTCGTGCACTCATTTATCAAGGTATCGTTCGTACACGAATGGGAATTACAGACAGTACCGTGTATGAACCCTTAAAAATAGCCGATAAAATATTTCAACACCAAAGAAATCCCGATCCTCGCATTGGATATATCCTATATTATTTTTTAGGAAACACTCATTATTCCAACAACAATCTTTCATTGGCTAGCAAGTATTTTAATGAAACACTAAAAAATGCCAAGCTTAAAAACGATACAACTCATATTTTTGATACTTATCTGGCAATCTACTGGAATGAAATGACACAGTCAAATTACAATAAGGGAGAAAAATACTTAGATACTCTTTCATCATTTTTTGAAATATTACCGGATAAAAAGCTTTTTATATTAAATGCACAATCTATCTATTTCGAAACCAAAGGTAATTATCATAATGCACTGGAGCTTGCAAAAAAACAATTAAGCTTAACGTACGAACAAGGAAATATAGAAAGTATTTCAAATCTGTATTTCACAATTTCGGACAAATATAATAGTTTGAATAAATTAGACAGTGCAATGTATTATGGGCAAATGGCTATTAATAACATTAAAGACACAACCAGTAAACAAAATTATTTGTACTATACAAATATTGCAAATATTGCCGAAAAGCAACAAAATTTTGCTCTTGCCAGCTCATACAGACAAATAGCTTTTGAGATATACGAAAGTTCTGTTCGCGACCGTTTAGATACGCAAATAATGGAGTTGGAAAAAAAATATGACCTTTCTGAAGCTGAAAATATCGCATTAAAATCACGCCAAAGTGCACTTTTAATTGCTATTATAGCTTTACTGCTCACCATTTCAATCACTATTTTATTTATGCTGAATTGGAGAAATCGTCGAACAGTAAGATTAAAACTCATGAAACTGGAGCACAAATCAGAAACTAAAGCAATGGAAGCTACGATATTGGCAGAAGAAGCAAATAAAAGAAATTGGCTTATTCAACTTTACGGATATATCTCCAATCGGCTTACTTCATTACAAG
>JAUNUM010000075.1 GCA_030538215.1 Bacteroidia bacterium | reverse complement strand
CAGAGCATCTGCCTTACAAGCAGAGGGTCGGCGGTTCGAATCCGTCAACGCCCACCGAGTTCAAAGTCGAATATAGAAATATGTTCGACTTTTTTAATTTTATGGATATGTTTACCGTTTACATTCTATATTCTGAAAAGTTAGACATCTACTACTATACAGGTTTTACCGGAAACTAAGAAGATAGATTGAATCGACATAATACAGGAAGAAGTAAATTTACAAAAAGAGTAATTCCCTGGAAATTGGTTTATCAAAAAGAGTATCAAAGCAAAAGCGAAGCTTATCGGGCTGAACTCTACTGCAAAGCTCAAAAAAGCAGGAAATATATCGAAGAGCTAATTCTAGACGTTTAGCTCAGATGGCTCGAAGCACTCCGATACATCGGAGGAGTCGGCGGTTCGAATTCCGATTCTCGGATATTTAATTTAACTGAATCGAACACTATGGCTTGATCCTACCAGCTCGTATATTTTTGATCAGCTCATAGCCCCATAGAGCAAGTGCAGTAAGTTCAATAAAACCGGAATAACCTATAATATCAAAAGCTTTTGGGAAAAAATCTGTAGCTATCTGTGAAGTAATACGCCAAGTATTGCCCAAGTTCAATAAAATAAAAACTATCCAAAGCGAGTTTGTTTTCCGTATATCAATACCTGAAAACAGAGGTACAATTTTAGCAGAAATCCCCACGATCATCATCATTATAAAGCCAACGGTTAGAGCATGTCGATAGGCTCCAAAGTAGGCATGCGAGAAAGGATTTTCACCACCTGTCATAGGCAGATATATACTAAACATATAATAAGGGCCAAACGTCAAAAGCAGCATTGCCACAATAAACCAAAGGTAACCCGCCCTAATAAACTTTAAACTTCTATCGCGATTAGTATCCGATACTCGCCTGAACAATCGAAACTGAATGGGCGTACCAATAGCCGCCACTAACAAGATAATATAAGATATTCCATTTGCAGCATGCCACCAATGAACACCGGTAACCATTCCAAGCGTAAATGAGATAATACCGAAAAGAACAGCCCCATTCACGCCCCACAACAAAAATTTTCTCCAACGCAACGATGGCTCACGAAGTCCATAAACACGTGGCAAAATATGTATAGATACTCCAAGAATCATTATTACGGCAATTCCAAGCGTTTGAATATCACGATAAGGTATATTGAATGAAGAAACATAAAAGAGAAAATCTTCTTTTGTTGCTGCAGACTCAAAGAGAGTGAAAATTATCGGATTAAGGATTGCTGCCAAAAGAAACCAACCAATCGCCGTATAAATAAAACCATTAGTATTTGCTTTAACGGAAGCTGACTGTAAAGTACGGACAACAACTAAGGCAAAAATAACTACTGCAACAAGTTGTAATCCTCCGGCAGCAATTCCAAGTAAAAGATAAGGCATCTGGGGTGCTATCAAATGAGCCACTGTTTGCAGCAGAATACCTATAATCATAAGAGGTAATGCCGAAAAAGCTAAGCGCGGATTCCATAAACTTATCTCTGCAAAGCGCGGCAATGCCTGAAAGGAAAATCCCATAATAAAAAGTCCTATAAAGCCAAACACCATAGCGTGCCCATGCGCCAACACCCATGAATAATCGATTCCGTGATAAGTTTCTTCTAAACCGATAAGAAGTAAATTGATGGCTCCCCACATACACCCTAAAGTGAATATAGTAACCAACGCGCTAATAAAAAAAGGACGATAAATTTTATCGGCCAACGGAGCTCCCGCATGACCGGATGATTGATTGCTGTGCATTAAACTAAACCATTTTATTATCTACATTAAGATATAGATCTCCAGTGTAAAACCGAGATTCCATAAGATGTAGAATGCTGTGATTAAAAAACAAATATATATGTTATTCTTCGAATGGCAAAGTTTAAATAACTATTTATTGTTTTAAAAGTTTACGGTTTGTTCTATTTTTCTCTAAATCAATTTAAATACTAATCTCATTTCCAAAATGATATTAAATTTTCCTACCCATGTTATATCCTAATCACCACATCCACGGCCGAAAGGTGATTACCTCGTCCCATAAGCGGATTCAAATCCATTTCTTCTATTTCGGGAACTAATGTAAGTAAATCGGATATTTTACAGATGGTATCGGCAAAAACTTCTTCGTTTATGCCCTCTTTTCCCCGTGCACCTTGAATCATTTTATAAGATTTAAGCGAACGAATCATCCGCAATGCTTCCAATCGGGTTACAGGTGCCAAAGTATATTGAATATCTTTAAGAATTTCAACAAAGATACCGCCCAAACCACACGTGATGATATGACCGAAATCCGGTTCTTTTTTCACACCAATAAGCACTTCCAATCCGCTCTCCATCTGGCAAAGTTCCACGCCGGCAGCATTTTCTATCGCATACAATCGGGTAAAGTTTTCTTGTACTGCATCCATTGTTTTCACATTCAGCACAACCCCTCCCACATCCGATTTATGTGCCGGACCTACTACTTTCATTACCAACGGAAATCCTAACTCCCGAGCAACATTTAGCGCCTCTTCTTCGGTAGAAATTATTCTGTTCTTCGGACGTTCCACACCAATTAAATCCAACAACTCAAATCCTATTTGTGTGGGAATCAATCCTTTTTTATCCTTCAATAAAGCTTTAATTTCTGTTTCATTTTTCAGTTTTCTCGCCTCTCTTTCCACAATAGGCGCAACATATCGGCTTTCGCTCAACAGCGCATTACCCAATACCGCCTCATCTTCAAAAAATACTCCGCCCGCATTTACAAACTGTTCCATTTCGTTTTTAGCATTCAAAATGGAGGGCAAAACTGCATAAATTGGCTTTTGACAGCGTTTTTGTTCTTCACGTATAACTCTGTAAGCATCAGCATTTGAAAACAATCCGGGACTACCAAAAACAACCACAACTCCGTCTATTTCTTCCAGTTTATCACAAAACTGAATACATTTTTGCAGTTGTTCAGCCGTTCCGGTAGCCAGAATATCGATGGGATTCGCGGTTGAAGAGCCTTCAAAAAGTTCTGAAAGCAAACTGTTCATTGTTTCATCGGGCAAGTGTGGCACTTCCATTCCTCCATTGGCAAGAACATCGGTAAGTATTACGGCTGGTCCACCGGCATGAGTAATAATTCCCATACGCTTGCCGTTCAATTTTGGATGCTGCAATACGGCTCCAATTGCTGCCAGTTCGCCACGGCTGTTGCATCGTATAATTCCCGCTTTTCGGAACAGCGCGTCAACAGCCATATCTGAATTGAGCATGGCGCCCGTGTGCGAAGCAGCAGCTCGGCCACCAGCATCGGATGTACCGGATTTCACAGCAGCTAAACGACAGCCTTTTGCAATAAGCTCTTGTGCATTTTTTAAAAGTACTTGTGGTTTTTTGATACTTTCGATATACATCAGAATAGTTTGCGATGATTTACCTTCCCGATATGTTTTGTTCAGATATTCCAACACATCTTCCACGCAAGTTTGCACAGCATTTCCTACCGAAAACACAGAGGAAAAAGCAAGCCCTTTACTCAGCGCCGATTCCAAAATAAATACGCATGTGGCGCCCGAACTTGAAATAAGCGTTGCTCCCTCCCACTCCATTTTGGGTACGGGCGTTGTAAAAACCGATTGATGCAACGGGTTCATCACACCAATACAATTTGGGCCGATAAGCGTGGCTTGATGCTCATCGGTTAACCGAGCCATTTCCTGTTCCAGTTTTTTGCCTTCGGCACCCATTTCAGAAAAACCGGCAGAAAGTACAATGATGGCTTTGGTATTTTTTTCCTCAAGTAAAATTTTTATTGTCGGCACACACATCGTGGCAGGAATGGCAAGAATAGCCAAATCGGTTTGCGGAAGTTCCGATGCGGTCTTAAAGGTTTGTATGCCTTGCACATCATCGTTTTTGGGATTCACGGCATATAAATTTCCCGCAAACGTTCCGTTTTTGATATTATAAAGCGCTTTGCCGCCCGGTTTTTCAATATTATCCGATGCACCAATTACAGCTATGCTTTTCGGATCTATAAGTTGTGGTGTTATCATATTGAATTTAGAAATTAGAAAGTTAGAAGAAGAAAGTAAATCTCAGTTCAATTGTAGAGACGTGGCATGCCGCGTCGTGGTGAATTAAAACCATTAAGAGATCTGTAAATGTATTCATCTATTTTTTATCTGTCCCGATTCTTTCTTTTTCAAGCTTACAATAAACAAATTATCATTTAAAAGCCCAAAGTTACACTATTTTCAAACAAAACAGAATCTAATTGATAGTTTTTGCGAATAAAAAAATATTATCTTTGCACCCAAACACTAAAACAATTCTATAGTAAAAATGAAAAAAGTTTTTTTTATGCTATCAACCCTATTTCTGTTGGCTGCCTGCACGGGCAACAAATCAGAAACCTCGCAAGTATCCTCCGAGCCAGACATACCGGATTCTACTTTTCAATATAAGGTAGATCGGTTTGCCGATGTGGAAATACTTCGCTATTACGTACACGGATTCAAAACTTTGCCTTTAGCGCAAAAAGAATTGATTTATTATCTGTCGCAAGCCGCATTAGAAGGACGCGATATTCTATTCGACCAGCACAACCGTTATAACCTGACTATCCGTCGTGTTTGCGAAGGTGTTTACGAAAACTATATGGGCGACAAATCGTCGGAAGATTGGAAGAATTTCGAAACCTACCTGAAACAAATCTGGATGGCAAACGGCATTCATCATCACTATTCCGAAGACAAAATTATGCCGAAATTCTCGCAGAATTATTTCGTATCGATTGTAAAAGGAGTTGATCCGGGGCGCATGCCTTTCCGTGATGGAATGGCTGCCGATGAGACATTGAAAGAAATTATGCCGATAATGTTCGACACAAAAGTAATGCCTAAAAGAATGAATCAGGCTGCCGGAGCAGACATTGTGGCTACATCGGCTGTAAACTTCTACGAAGGAGTTACGCAAAAAGAAGTAGAAGATTTCTACAACGCGATGAAAGACCCAAACGATAACACTCCCGTTTCTTACGGATTGAACAGCAAAGTGGTAAAAAAAGACGGCGCTGTTGTTGAACAAGTTTGGAAATTAGGCGGAATGTACGACAAAGCTATCGAGCGTATCGTTGGATGGTTAGAGAAAGCTGTCGGTGTTGCTGAGAACGAGCAGCAAAAGGAAGTGATCAATTCATTGATATCGTATTACAAATCAGGTGATTTGAAAACATTTGACGATTACTCGGTAAAATGGGTAACCGATACTGTTTCGCGCGTAGATTTCATCAACGGTTTTATCGAAACTTACACCGATCCACTGGGAATGAAAGCGACATGGGAATCGGTAGTGAACTTCAAAAGCGAAGAGGCATCCAAACGCACGCAGCTTATCAGCGATAATGCACAATGGTTTGAAACTAACTCACCTATCGACAATAAATTCAAAAAAGAAGAAGTAAAAGGTGTATCGGCAAAAGTTATTACAGCAGCTATTCTGGGTGGTGATTGTTATCCGGCAACTCCCATTGGGATTAATCTTCCCAATGCCAACTGGATCCGTCGCGATCACGGTTCAAAATCGGTAACTATCGACAATATTACTTCGGCATACGATGCGGCTGCTCAGGGAAGCGGTTTCAACGAAGAATTTATGTGGAGCGATGCAGAACGTGAACTTTCTAAAAAATACGGTTCGCTAACCGATAATCTGCACACCGACTTGCACGAATGTCTCGGACACGGTTCTGGCAAACTACTTCCCGGCGTTGACAGCGATGCTTTGAAAGCTTACGGCTCGCCGCTCGAAGAAACCCGTGCCGATTTATTCGCGCTGTACTATTTGGGCGATGCAAAAATGGTGGAATTGGGACTTCTTCCCGATGCAGATTCTTACAAAGCCTCGTACTATAAATATATAATGAATGGTTCCATGACACAGCTGACACGTGTTCAACTTGGAAAAGATATCGAACAGGCACATATGCGCAACCGTGCAATTATTTCGAACTGGGTAATCGAAAACGGAAAAGCCGAAAATGTAGTTGAGATGAAACAACGGGATGGAAAAACTTTCATCGTGGTAAACGATTATGCCAAATTGCGCAATTTGTTCGGCAAACTTCTTTCGGAAGTGCAACGTATTAAATCGGAAGGCGATTTTGAAGCCGCTAAAAAATTAGTGGAAACATACGGCGTAAAAGTAAATCAAACGTTGCATAAAGAAATTCTGGATCGTTATGCTAAATTAGACTTAGCGCCATACAAAGGTTTTGTAAATCCGGTTTACAAACTTGTTACCGATAAAAACGGCAAAGTCACCGATATAACTATCTCTTACGATGAGAATTACATTGAACAACATTTGCGTTATTCAAAACAATATTCGGTACTGCCGTTGAAGAATTGAAACCCCTAAATCCCCTAAAGGAGACTTTAGAACTAAATACACTTACAGGTGTCCGAAACTTTTTCGGGCACTTGTTGTTTTAATAAACAAGAATAAAAAAGATGCATCCAACAACCAATCTACAGAACAAGAAGTCCCCTTTAGGGGATTTAGGGGTTTACGAACAAACCCTTGAATATCTCTACTCCCAAATGCCCGAATACCAACGTATCGGACAGCTCGCCTACAAACCCGGATTGGACAACAGCCTTCGGCTCGACGCCATCTTCAATCATCCGCACCGAAATTATAAAACCATTCACGTGGGCGGAACTAACGGAAAAGGTTCTACATCGCATCTGCTTGCAGCCATTTTACAGGAATCGGGATACAAAGTTGGACTTTACACCTCGCCGCATCTGGTAGATTTTCGGGAACGGATCAGAGTAAATGGAAAGATGGTATCAAAAGAATACGTAGTTGATTTCGTAAAAAAATACCGAAACCAGTTTGAACCGATAATGCCTTCGTTTTTCGAGCTGACGATGGAGATGGCATTTCTTTATTTTGCAGATCAAAAAGTGGATGTAGCTATCATTGAAGTGGGGTTGGGTGGAAGACTTGACAGCACCAATATTATTTCACCCGATTTGTGTATTATTACCAATATCGGATTCGACCACACACAGTTTTTAGGTAACACATTACCTAAGATTGCTGCCGAAAAAGCAGGAATTATCAAACCAAACACGCCAGTTGTCATCGGCGAAGCTGATAATAAAGAAGTAAGACAAGTTTTTACAGATAAAGCAAATTCCAAAAATGCAAGAATTGTTTTTGCAAAAGCAGCTTTAAAAGATTTCTCTGCTAACAAAACTGAAAACGAATGGATAATAAACACAAGCGAATATCCTAATTTAGTAAATAAACTTAGCGGCTTCGCACAAGAAAAAAACGCAAAAACTGTTTTAACTGCGGTAACTGAATTAAAAAAAATCGGCTATCAAATTCCGAAGGAAGCGGTTTATAATGGCTTTGCCAATGTAATAGAGTTAACCGGATTGATGGGACGCTGGCATACGCTGCAAGAAAAACCAAAAATTGTTTGCGACACAGGACACAATGCTCACGGAATGCGATATATTGCGGAGCAACTGAAACAAGAAAAATACAATCGGTTACATATAATTCTCGGGATGGCAAACGATAAAGATATTGCATCTGTTTTAGCACTATTACCTCAAAATGCCATATATTATTTCACTAAAGCATCGGTAGAAAGGGCATTGAACGAAAAAATACTCGCGCAACAAGCAGCAGCCTTTAAGTTACGCGGAAAAACGTTTGAAACCGTTGCGCAAGCTATTGAAGAAGCACAAAAAAACGCCGACGAAAAAGATCTCATTTTCATCGGCGGAAGTTCGTTTGTAGTGGCAGATGCGCTGCCGTTGTTTATGTAATTACCAAAAAAGTACTATCTGAAAACTTGCGTCCGAAGGGTTATTCATTTTGCTTCTATCGCCCAGCTGACGAGTAAAAACAACAACAGATGGATTTCCCAACTCAAAATCGCAACTGATAGTTTCTTCAATAGCTTTCTGGAAAACCACACCATTAACATCGGTAACATCAAAAAGATCGGTATTTGAAAACGGGAGTGGCGTTTTTCGGTTATCACCCCATTTAAAGTAACCTATTGCACCACCTTTATCAAAAATAAACTCTGTGAGTTCGGGTAAATCAACAACAGCTCCATACGATTCATCTTGCTCATTCCAAGCCCAATCAGCACTATTCACCAAAATATTAACTATTTTCCATTGCGTAAACTCAAGTTGCCCATTATTTTTTTTAATGGCCTCGTCAATCAGTCTTCTTACCTCAAATTCATCTAAGTAATCCTGTGAAGGAGAGCTCGTACATGCATATCCTATAAGAAGAGTGAAAAATAATGATAAACCGACTAATAATTTTCTTTTCATTTTCATAATTTTAGTAGATTATAGAATAACAATTATTACTTACTTCCAAATAAAAGCGACCTTAAAATAATAATCATTTAAGTATGCATCATCTCTCTTTAAATCGGAACCTTGAATAAAAAAAGCAACTGTACTTGGGCTTCCCAATTGAAAATCACAACTTATGGTTTCGGTATATTTATCTATAACATTGCCATTAGCATCTTTTATGTAATAAGTATAAACATACGGAAGCATTCTTTGGGTTTCATCTTTTCCTGGTTGTCCAATAAAGAGATATGCTAATTGAACTCCGTTTTCATAAATAGATTTAGTTAATTCGGGTAAAGCAACAATGGCTTGATATTTTTTCTCATTTTCATTCCACTTCCATTGATCCTTAGACACTTTTATATTATTAAACACCTCGTACTTAGTATTTGCAACAATATCATTGTCACTTGAACAGGAAGTTGTGCCAAAAGTTACTCCTAACAAAAGAATAACGGCTAAGAGAGAAATAAAGACATTTTTTTTCATACAATGTAAGTATTAAGAGTTTTTTCTCGATTAATTGACTGAGAAAAACTGTATTCGTTTAAATGTTAAAGCATTTTTTTGAAAATAATTGTTTGCTTTTCTCAAAAAATAAATAAAAAAGTCCTGAATAAGGACTTTTTACAAGAAAATAGAATATATATTCTTCCTATTTTATCATTCCTAAAATATCATCCAAAACATTGCCATCTTTGTTTTTATCCAGTAGGCCACCAATCATACCCATTAATCCGCCACCCCTTTGTTTTTGTGGTTGCCCACCGCCTAATAAACCACCTAACAAATCGCCAAGTCCTCCGGCATTGGTATTGGTTTGACGTTTTTCTTTTCCAAGATAAGCCATAACTATCGGTGCCAATAAAGCCAAGAGTGGACCAATCTTTTGCAAACTAATTCCGGTTTTTTGAGAAATTCCTTGCTCCAGAGCCGATTTGTTGTTGCCAAAGATATGTCCTAATATTTTTCCGCCGTCTTGACTAATTGCTTGAGAGTTTCCACCTAAAAGGCTACCCAAATTTTCCAGTAAGCTTCCATCGTGCCTTGCATCATTCAAAGCATTGTTTAGGTTTTGTGCACCTTGCTGAGATTGAACATTTCTTTGCATTCCACCCAAAATAGCAGGAAGAGCAACGCTCACAGCGCTCGCTGCTTGTCTTTCATCCATACCCAACTGATTGGCTACGTTGTTGATAACTGTTTGTCCAATTGGACCGTTTAGTAATTCAGATAAATCCATGTCGTTAATTTAATTAAAAGTTTTTCGAAGATACTTATTTAACGTTATAAAACAGATTTAGTTCTAATAAAAAATAAAATATGAGTAATAAAACCCCATTTGCGAATAAGACGAAAATTAATAAAAAAATCGTACTTTTGTTTTTATTACCAAATATTAAAAAGCGAAAAAGCAAAAGGCTTATTTAAACTCTATGCCCATAGCTCTACGCTCTCAGCTAAGAAATGAAACAATATTTAGATTTACTTCAACACGTGCTCAATGAAGGTGTGCGAAAAGAAGACCGCACAGGCACAGGCACCATCAGTATATTCGGACATCAAAGCCGATTCAAAATGAGTGATGGATTTCCGGTTCTTACGACCAAAAAACTCCATTTAAAATCGATCATTCACGAATTATTGTGGTTTTTGAATGGCGATACCAATATAAAGTACCTGAACGATAACGGCGTGCGCATCTGGAACGAATGGGCAGACAAAGATGGTGATTTGGGACATATTTATGGCTACCAGTGGCGGTCGTGGCCCGATTATAACGGCGGACATATAGACCAGATCTCACAAGTAGTGAATACGATTAAAAACAATCCCGATTCTCGCCGCATCATTGTGAGTTCATGGAACGTAGCAGATATTCCGAACATGAACCTCCCACCCTGCCACGCATTTTTTCAGTTTTATGTTGCCGATGGCAAGCTGAGTTTGCAGCTTTATCAGCGCAGTGCCGACATTTTCCTGGGCGTTCCGTTTAATATCGCTTCGTATGCCTTATTGTTAAAAATGATGGCGCAAGTTACAGGGCTTGAAGAAGGCGATTTTGTGCACACGTTTGGTGATGCACATATTTATCTGAATCATTTAGAACAGATTAATTTACAGCTTTCGCGCGAACCTCGTCCATTGCCACAAATGAAAATAAATCCCGATGTGAAAGATATTTTCTCGTTTCGGTTCGAAGATTTTGAATTGACAGATTATAATCCGCATCCGCATATAAAAGGAATTGTTGCAGTTTAAAAAAAACCTAAATCCCCTAAGGGGAACTTGTAGAGACGCAATGTATTGCGTCTAAAAAAACAAAAATGGAAAAAAAAATAACTAAAATAAATAATTCATTAGCCACCGAGTCCCCTTTAGAGGATTTAAGAGTTAGTATTATTGTCGCCATCGACGAAAATAACGCCATCGGCCGCGCCGGCGATTTACTTTGCCACCTACCCAACGATTTAAAACACTTCAAAAATGTTACTTCGGGGCACACCGTTGTGATGGGTCGCCGCACGTACGAATCGTTGCCGAAAGGCGCGTTGCCCAATCGGGTGAATATTGTTGTAACATCAGATAAAAAAGAAAATTACCCGAATTGCGTTGTCGTTCGTTCGTTAGACGAAGCTTTTGAAAAAGCTCCCGATGATAAAGAGATTTTCATTATCGGCGGCGGGCAACTTTATAATTCATCATTAAATTTGATCGATAAACTGTATCTCACGCGTATCCATCACACGTTCGAAGATGCCGATACGTTCTTTCCCGAAATTGATTTCAAAGAATGGAAGTTGTTGGAAAAAGAGGAACATAAGGCTGATGAAAAACATAAATATGATTATACATTTGAAATGTATGAAAGAAAAACAAATTCATAACCCCACCCCGCCTAATGGCGGTACTCCCTTAACTTAAGAGGAGGGTAGTGACCCCAGAATTATTCAAATATGGAAAATATACGTCTTAGAGCGAAGCGGAGGGGGGTATAGTTAAAAAGCAATATGAAAAAAACAATACTTTTTATATTATCATTATCGGTTTTCTTACCATCTTTCTCACAAGAAAATACAGATAGCCTGAAGAAAAATCTAAACTCTTCGTTAACGAACATCTATAAAGAAACCCTGCTTCGTTCCGGTCGTGTTACCGTGGACAGCATCGCTGTGGATAATCGCAAAAAGTCCATCGAGTTTCACACCAACCTATCACTCTCGTATCTTCCAATGCGCGACCACACCGTTCGTCAAATATATGATAGCATACGGTTTTACTTGCCTTCGGCACAAAAAAAACACCGAATCGCCGTGTTTTCCGATAAACAGGAGATCAGCACGCTCGTGCCCAATTTTTATCGAAAATCGGCGAAAGATAAATCACGAATAATCGCGCATAATGTAAAAACGCCGCTCACAACTAACATTTCCGCGCCTGTCCAATCGTTCGATAAAGGACTCACAAACAACCATATCGCTCTCTGGCAAAGCCACGGATGGTATTACGAACAAAAACTCGGCCGGTGGGAATGGCAGCGCGCACGTATTTTTCAAACCGTGGAAGATTTATATACACAAAGTTACGTCCTGCCATTTTTGGTTCCAATGCTCGAAAACGCAGGGGCAAATGTGTTGTTGCCTCGCGAAAGGGATTACAACAAACACGAAATTATTCTCGATAACGATGATGCTTCGGGTTACACCGAAATCAACGGCAAAGAACGTTGGCAGCGTACCGATTCCGCCGGATTTGCCAATCCGAAAAAAGTGTATTTCGACGGCGAAAATCCTTTCAGGATGGGAACGGCACGACAAACAAAAACCATTTTAAGCGGTGTAGAAAGTATCGCTACGTGGACACCAAACATTCCCGAATCGGGACGTTACGGCGTATATATTTCGTACCAAACGGTGAAAAACAGCACCGACGATGCACTATACAGCGTGTATCACTCCGGTGGAAAAACAGATTTTCGCGTAAATCAACAAATGGGTGGCGGTACGTGGATTTTTCTCGGATATTTCAATTTCAATAAAGGAGAAAATCATAAAATAATGCTTTCCAATAAAAGCAAACGCGCGGGAAGAATTGTTACTGCCGATGCCGTAAAAATCGGTGGCGGAATGGGAAATATTGCCCGAATGCCCAATACCGAAGGTTTTGAGAAAGAGAACGTCAAAAGTTCGGAAACCGCTAAAAATAAAGATAAAATCATTCCTAACATTACATATACGCCTGAAATCAGCGGTTATCCCCGATACGCGGAAGGCGCGCGTTACTGGATGCAGTGGGCGGGCGTTCCCGATTCGGTATATAACCGCACCGAAGGCAAAAACGATTACACCGACGATTACTCAAGCCGCGGCGTGTGGGTAAACTGGTTGGCAGGCGGTTCATCCGTCATTCCAAAAGCCGAAGGCTTACATATTCCTGTGGATTTGGCGATGGCGTTTCACACGGATGCAGGAACGTTTTGGGGCGATACCATCGTGGGAACGTTGGGAATTTATATGACACATCACAACAATGAAAAATTCGAAAACGGTCGTTCGCGCTGGGTATCACGCGATTTAACGGAGTTGATTATGGACGAAATCACCAGCGATATTCGTCGCGATTTCGAACCCGATTGGACACGTCGCCACTTGTGGAACCGTTCTTATGCAGAAGCACGCATCCCGAACGTGCCAACAATGTTATTGGAGTTGCTTTCGCACCAAAATTTTGCCGATATGCATTACGGCCTTGACCCGACATTTCGTTTCACGGTCAGTCGCTCCATTTACAAAGGGATGCTCAAATTCATTGCTTCGCAATACAATCGTCCGTACGTGGTGCAACCGTTGCCGGTAAAAGATTTTAACGCTAAATTTGTAAGCGATACGCAAGTTCAACTTAATTGGAACGAAGCACCCGATATTGCCGAAACATCAGCAAAGCCTACAAAGTATATCGTTTACACGCGTATTGGAAACAGTGGTTTCGATAACGGCGTGCTTGTGAACACAAATTCGCACACCATAAATATCGAAAAAGATAAAATTTATAGTTTCAAAGTAGAAGCCGTAAACGATGGTGGAAAAAGTTTCTCGTCCGAAATTCTTTCGGTGTGCCGAAAATCGGATGAAAAAGGCGAAGTATTGATTGTAAACGGATTCACACGTGTTTCGGCGCCGTACAGTTTCACGGCAAGCAACGACAGCCTCGCAGGATTCGCCGGAAGCGTGGACAACGGCGTGCCGTACATTGCCGACCATCATTTTATCGGACAACAAAACGAATTTCGCCGCGTAATTCCGTGGATGGACGATGACGCATCGGGTTTTGGTGATAGCAATTCCAATTACGAGACCACCGAAATTGCAGGCAACACGTTCGATTATCCGTTCGTGCACGGACAAGCCTTTGCCGAATCGAGATATTCGTTTGTTTCGTGTGCGGCAAGCGCAATAGAGAACGGTTCGATAAACTTATCGGATTACAAAACGGTGGATTGGATTCTCGGCAAACAACGCGAATGGAGCGTTGCTCGCGGAGCGATGCCAACGAAATATAAAACGTTTTCGCAAGCGCAACAACAAGCCATTACCAATTTTTGCAACAAGGGTGGAAACATTATCGTGAGCGGCGCATTTGTTGGAACCGATTTGTGGGACAATCCCAATGCCACTAAAGCAGATAAAGATTGGGCGCAAAACAC
>JAUNUM010000173.1 GCA_030538215.1 Bacteroidia bacterium | reverse complement strand
TAATTGCCACGCGGTCTTTATCGGTCAGGTTTTCATTCTCGAAAAACTGCGTGCAAATATCGATATTTCCGTTCAATACACGGGCATTTACTCCGCAATGTTCCCCCGGTTTCAATAATACACCGTTTGGCCAAGGGGTATATTTTTCCACCTCTTTCATTAGCCAAGACGCTTTCTCCGCAATTTGTTTTCTTAATTTGTAATACTGGTCTTGAATGTACTGTTTTGGGAGATTTGGCAAAAAATCCATTCCACCCGGGTCGTCTGAGTCAGGATACCCCCAACTCGGTATGGAGCATCGAAGTATGCATCTTCAATTTCACGGCTAAGTTCCATATGCTTTTGTTCCCGTTTATTAATAGGATTCTTAATCCAACGATAATAACTGCTGCGAGATACACTCAATACTCTACACATCATCTCAATCGTCCACTCCCTCGAGTTGAAATCCTTGATAAATTGAAAGATCAACGATCGCTCGTGGAGATGATGCCTAAAGCTTTTTTTAATATGTCACGTTCCGTTTCAGCCTCTTTGAGGCGTTTTTCCAGTTCTGCGACCCTTCCGGCTTCTCCTTCACGAGTACGGACTCCATTGCCCGGGAAACTGCTCTCTCCTCGTTCCCGGCACTCTTTACACCAGCGATACAAGAGTGGTGGTGAAATGCCCAATTCGTGTGCGAGTTCGGAAACATTCTTCCGCTCGAGACTTAATTTGACAGCATTATCTTTAAATGCCTTGTCATAATGTGTTCTTTGTTTTCTCATACTTTGACAAATGTAAGTTTTTTACGCTTAACTTTTTGTCCCAGCAAAGTTAGTAACTTCAATGATTTAATATTTGATGTTCGTATTAATAGAAAATCTTCCTTTTTTATTATTATTTATACAAAAAAGGTAACAGATTTCTCCATAAACAATAATTTTTTTATCATTATTGAATTTTTTCTTGCTTAGGGTATAGTCCACTAATCCATTCTCTCTTTTTTTAATGAGATAAGATATTCGTTTGTAATTTTCTTCTTTGCCCTTAAATTCTTTGGGAGTGAAGATAAAAGGAAAGACTTTAAAAAAAACTTTTCCATTCATATCGTTTCTTTCTTCTGTTGATAAAAAATAAATAAAGGTTGCTTTTTCTTCCCTTGCATAATCTGGGAAATTTTCAATCTGAATATCTTCATCTCCTGTATTTAGCACTTCTATTCGTATTGTTATACTGTCTTGCGTTTCGGATAGTTTATATGCTTCTACCGTCACTTGAGAAAAAATTGCGAATGGTACTACCGCAAGACATAGTAATAAAAAAACATACTTCATATGTATAATTATATCCTATATTTCATTTAGAATTCAATTTCGACATCAACAACTATTGTGTTTTTTTATTCTTATTATTTTTTGAACGATATAGAATATTTCCATAAACAATTATTTTTCTGTCATTATTAAATTTCTTTTTGTTCAAGATATAATCAACACATGCACTCTCACCTTTATTTATAGGATAAAGTATCCGGTTATAATTATCTTCTTTATTCTGATATTTCTTAGGGGTGAAGATGAAGGGAAAAACTTTTGAGTAAACTTTCCCACTCATATCTATTCTCTCCTCTGTTGTCAAAAAATAGATATAGGTTGCCATTCCCTCTCTTGCATATTCTGGGAAATTTTCAATTTGAATATCTCCATTATAATTATTTTTTACTTTTACCTGTATTGTTATATCATTTGTAGTTTCAGATAGTTTATATGCTTCTACACCTATTTGTGCAAAAGAGATAGATGATACTAATATTAGTAATAAAGGCAATA
>JAUNUM010000172.1 GCA_030538215.1 Bacteroidia bacterium | reverse complement strand
ATTAAATGGTAATGTCCGTTCTAAATCTACAGAATTATTTATAGAAATTATAATTGCGTAACTCCGTACATTCATTGTGATTGGATATTTAACCCAATTTTTATTATTCCAATAATCCAAAAAAAATCCTTCACCGATTGAAACCTCATAATTATTTATATTCTTAATTTGATATTTGATTTTAATATCTTTTTTTGAAAGAATATACACGTTATTTTCAAGTACTAATCTAACCTCAGGTTTGCATTCTTTGCTGAGATTTTTATTGAGTACTGACGTATTATTTTCGATGCTGTCCGCATTATACTCATTATAGTTAGTCACAAGTTTATTCGTGCAAGCTATAAATAATAATAGGAAACTAATAAAGAAATATTTCATACTTGTGTCAAATTAATATCTGCCTACACGAAGTGTGTTCGTAATCTCAGATGCTCTGCTATAATAGGTATAACCAGTTCCTTTATTTATTCCAACATGAATACCTAATGTGTGGTTATCAGATTTTTTAAAAACTATGCCTCCGCTATCACCCGCTGCTGCTTTATAGTTTGCTCTTACTAAATCAGTATATATAGGTCCTCCTTCATGTCTAGTATCATAAGTATCGCTATGGTCTAATATTGTACCACTTGTAGCAAAAGTAGATATTCCATATTTAATAATGGAAGTTCCAACTCCTGGTGCTGAGATAGTTGTCGATAGTAATCCATAAGAAC
Source organism: Bacteroidia bacterium (assembly GCA_030538215.1). GTDB lineage: Bacteria > Bacteroidota > Bacteroidia > Bacteroidales > Dysgonomonadaceae > Petrimonas. The sequence continues at coordinate 1,104 of JAUNUM010000172.1, read as the reverse complement.
CTCCAATATTATTAGTAGGTGTAAAGTTATCATAGGGTAATATAAATGCTGCATCCACTCCTTTTTCTGTTTTAGAATTTAAACAATATCCGATGGGAGTACTACCTTGATATAGGGTTTGATCAGTGCTTATTAAATGTCCTGAAACTACAAATCCTTCATTTCCATCAATATCTTTTGCTCTAAATCCTATTGAACCACGGTTATAATTCCCATTAATACGCGGAACATCCACACCACCGCCAGGATTTAAATCGGTTTGTAGTTGTAAATCACCCTCAGATTTTGAAAAAAGAATCACGTCTGAGTTGTTGATTTTATTCTTAAACTCTTGAATTTTATTTTCAGAATATTCGTCCAAATACACTTCAATTTTGTTTTGAATTGTTCTAATTCCAAAATGTCTAAAGTTTGAGTAATCACTACTTTTACAACTGTTGAATTTATAGCTATTAAGAGAATCTAAAACGCTGATAAGTGAGTTATATGAATTATCGCAAAATTTGAATATTACATTTTCAGGTCCTACTAGATTCTGAATGTATTTCTTATAATCATTATCCTTATTAGCAACCATTACCACTAGCTTCCTATTATGGTTGATATAACTTCCTCCATAAGAAGGATGGAAATTAGGTTTCAATTCTCCAGTAGACCTTGTGCCATTTGAATAAGAATTAATAATCAAATCTGCATAATAATTAGCTTTCTGCTCAGAACTTAACTCATTAATTGGATTCTGATTATTGTTATAATCATCCGCAAATTCATTTGTACAACTGATCATTCCTATTATAGAAATGATTGCAGCCAATAAAAACACATTTCTTTTCATAGTTTATTTTTATTTGAAATTATTACTCATATTATTAACAAAGTATAATGAAATAAAGTTCTTTATATCTTTATATTAACATTCTGTTTTAGAATCTTCATAGTTTTCCCTTGAAAATTGTATCTTTGCACCTTTGAAAGAAAATTTTGGGTTTTCAACACGAAACCCGCAACCCGTAACTTGATATGACTTCACAAGAAATTCGCCAATCGTTCAAAGACTTTTTTGCTTCAAAGCAGCATCAAATTGTGCCTTCGGCGCCCATGGTT
>JAUNUM010000074.1 GCA_030538215.1 Bacteroidia bacterium | reverse complement strand
CTAAAGTCTTGCACTAAAGTGCATAGTTTTAACTAGCGAACTTAAAAAATAAAATTTTATGTAAGTTTGTGAAGTAAGAAATAACTATAATCATTTATTCATTTTCTCTTCTTATTTTTTTAATTGTCCATATTTCTGTAATAAAATATAATTCTAATAGAGATGAAAAGATTTTCAAAATTACTCCTCCTATTTACAGTTTTAGCATTTGTAATATCCTCTTGCAGTTCACTGAAACTCGGCTCAAAAAAAGAACAAAAAATCCTTATCCAAACCACCGAAGGTGATATTACACTTAAGTTGTACAATGAAACGCCATTGCATCGCGATAATTTTATTAAACTGGTAAAAGCAAAAACGTATGATGGCATGCTTTTCCACCGCGTTATCAAAGAGTTCATGATTCAAGGCGGTGATCCCAATTCCAAAATGGCTGCGCCGGATGCAATGCTGGGCAACGGTGATGTAGGTTACACCATTCCTGCGGAATTCAGAACTCCCACAATTTATCATAAGTACGGCGTTCTGGCAGCAGCTCGTGAAGGCGATGACAGCAATCCGCAGAAAGCGTCATCGGGTTGCCAGTTTTATATCGTGGTAGGAAAAAAATTCACCGATGAGCAACTCGATAAACTGCAAGAAAGCAAAATTATTCGCTACGGACAAGCCAATGACTCTACCTATAAATTCAGTCCACAAGCCCGTCAGGATTACAAAACCATTGGCGGAACTCCACATCTCGACGGAAATTACACCGTGTACGGTGAAGTACTAAAAGGAATGGATATAGTGGAGAAAATATCAAAAGTGGAAACAAACAGTCACGATCGTCCCCAAAAAGACATTCGTATAAAGAAAATGAAAGTAGTGAGATAAAAGTAAAATCTACCCATCTTTGTCAAAGTTAAAACTTTGACAAAGATTTTGTATTTAAAATCATTTTCTCTTGCTTTAATTAGCTATCCTAACTATATTTGCATTGGTAATATTACAGAAAGCAAATTAAAATATAAAAGCCATGCAAGTAGCAGTTTGGGACACCTATGTAACAAGAAAAGACGACAAAGTGATGCACTTCGACATCATAGTACCGGATACTTTAAAAGATGAAAACGTAATTTACAATTATGGAAAAGAATACCTTAAGACAAAGGGACAGGAAGGGCAGTCGCTCACATCGACAGAGAGTAAATATTGTCATACAGAAGAAGTAAAAACACATTGGGAAGCCGATATTCGAGAAAGAGGATACTATATTTATGAAATGGAAAATTGTGATTGAACCTAACCATGAAAAGTAAATATACTACTACGTTCATTAGCTTAAACATCTGACAAATAATCTAATGGAGGATATAATAAACAAAAAAGATATTGAGCTTATGGTTGACACTTTTTATGGAGAAGTAATGATCAACCCGATAATAGGTCCGATATTTAGCGATGTAGTGCGAGTAAATTGGAGTATCCATCTACCTAAAATGTATTCATTTTGGGGTAGTTTGTTATTAAATGAGCAAAGTTATTCCGGCCATCCAATACAGGTTCATGCTGATTTAAGCAACTTAACAGCGATGACAGAAGTTGAATTTAATGAATGGTTGATGCTTTTTCACAGAACGGTAGATGAACTTTTTTTCGGTAAAAAGGCAGATGAAGCAAAAGAGAAAGCATCAAATTTAGCACGATTAATGCTGGAAAAAATCAAAATAAATGAATAATCTTCAGTTTTACTCCGATCAAACTATTGAAGGCAAAATAATTGCTTCGTTAGAAAGGATATCGCAAGCTTTTCGTGTATTACTTTGGCAGAAAAGTAAAGAATTTTCACTAACTCCCCTTCAAACACAGATTCTGATCTTCTTGCTTACCCAAAGTGAGGAAAAAAAGAAAGTAAGCTATCTGGCGAAGGAGTTCAACGTTACTAAAGCAACTATCAGCGACACGATAAAAACTTTGGAGCAAAAGAGCCTTATTATCAAGAAAAATGAAATTCTCGATTCGCGAAGCTACATCATAAATCTCACAAAAAAAGGGATAGAAATTGCTGAACAGACATCAGATTTTGCAAAACAAATTTACATACCTGTTATTAAGTTGAGCCAGAATGATAAACACAACTTGCTGCTAAGCCTGATAAAAGTAATAGAACATTTAAACAAAACAGGAGTAATTTCCGTTCTTCGTATGTGCACTACTTGCTCCTATCATCAACCTTCGGAAGATAAAAATATAGTTTTTTGCACACTGCTTAATCAGGAATTACATTATACCGACCTGAGAATTGATTGTCAGGAGCATAAAATGTTGGATTTTTTAACCATTGCCTAAGATATGAAAAAATTACTTATAATGCGCCACGGAAAATCATCGTGGGACAACAAGTATTTAGATGATTATGATCGTCCGCTGAATGAGAGAGGCATTAAAAATTCTTCGGAAATGGGGCGTTTTTTGCTTCAGAAATTCGGGAAACCGGAACTGATTCTTAGCTCTTCGGCAAAACGGACAATGACAACGGCAAGCCTTGCTGCCATAAGCTTGGATTATCCTCAAGATAAAATTAAACTCGATGAAGAATTATATTTAGCCGGAGTGAGTGATATTACAAAAAGTATCGCTAAAATTTCGGATAATATCAATACGTGTATTTTGGTGGGGCACAATCCCGGATTGACCGATCTTGTTAACTATTTTGGAGTTAAACTGGATAATCTGCCTACAGCATCGGTAGTTTGTCTGGATTTCGATACTTTAACGTGGAAAGAAATCTCGCCGAAAAATGCCCATTTTCAATGGTTGAAATTAGCCAGAGAAGTGTAAAAAATCGCTTTTTTCGCTCACTCAACAAGTCGCCAAGCCACAATTAAAGTCCCGGTAAAAACAAACCAATATCATGCACCGGTAAATTAAAATGGCTGGCCACATAAGAATTAACCATTTTTCCCGAAAACATATAAAATCCGCTAGCAAAACCTCGATCAAATCGAGCAAACTGTTCCACTCCACCACTATCGGCCATTGCTGTGAACATAGAAATAAAAATATTGCTCAATGCTATGGATGCCGTGCGCGCCACACGCGAACTAATACTTAACTCACAAAAATGCAGAATGCCGAATCGTTCAAAAACTTTGGGATGATTAGGTAAACATGCCTCCATTGTAGTCTCGAAACAACCACCTTGCGACATTCGCAAATCAATAATAAGCGCTCCTTTTTTCATTTCGCGTATTAAATCGGTAGAAATTCGATAAAAGTGTGTTTTATTTACATATTGCATGGCACCGATAACCACATCGGCCGAGCGAAAAACATTTCGCAACACATTGGGTTGCAGCGTAGAAGTAAATACTGTTCGTCCTAATTCGTGTTGAATTTTTCGAAGTTTATTAATATCGTTATCAAAAATCTTAACCGAAGCGCCTAATGCAAGAGCCGCTCGCGCAGCCACAGTTCCTGCAACTCCCGCTCCAATAATAACCACTTCGGTAGGTGAAATTCCCGGAACACCGCCCAATAAAATTCCCTTTCCGCCGTGTGCGTTGCTCAGTAACTCGGATGCCACGGAAATGGAACACGCTCCTTCAATTTCGCTGATGGCTGTGATAAAAGGTGAAACCTGATTATCGTCGTAAATTAACTCGTATGCCAACGCGTTTATACGTTTTTCCACCATTAATTCCAAAGTTTCCGATGAAATCAGGTGTAGCTGTAAAAACGAAAACACGCTGCTTCGCGGTTTCATCATCGATACTTCATCAAACGTAAGCGATGATATTTTCAAAATTATATCCGCTTGAAAAACTTCGGCTTTCGACTCCACAATTTGTGCTCCCGAATCTGCATAATATCGGTCGGAATAGTTAATGGCTAATCCTGCATCAGACTCGACCAGAACCCGATAACCCGATTCTACAAGCAAAGCCGTTGTTTCGGGAGTAATCGCCAGCCGCTTCTCTTCTTTTTGATTTTCCTTTGGAATACCAATAACAAGCGATACGTTTTGTCTATCTACTTTCAACAACAATTCGCGAACAACAAACTGTGTACTTTTTAAGGATTCGTATATCATGTGAAAGAAATTTAGAAGTTAGAAATTAAAAGTCAGGAATATCAAAACTTTGATTAACAGCATATTTTATTTCTTGAGCAATAGCATTCACCGTCATGTAAACATGTTCTTTGGTAATTAAACGATCGGTTTTGTAAATAATCTGTGCTTGTTTGTAGAATCTCTCTCTTTCCGATAAATGATTGGTTATAAATGGTGTTAATTCCTCTTTTGTTTTTCCCGAGACAATAGGTCGCACAGTTTTCGAAGCACGTAGCCGAGCAGCAAGCTCCTCGGGTTCGGCATGAATATAAACCGTAACTCCGGTTCGATTCATTAACTCAATATTATCGAAAAAACAAGGAGTTCCACCTCCTGTCGAAATCACCACGTTCTCTATTTCTGAAACTTCCAGAAGCGATTTTTGTTCAATTAAGCGAAATTCTCTCTCGCCCACCTCACTAAAAAGTTCCGAAATAGTTTTGTGATACTTGCTCTCGATAAACTTATCTAAATCAATAAATCCAATGTCGAGTACTTCGGCAAGTTTTTTTCCAATGGTGGTTTTTCCTACACCCATATAACCAATTAAGTAGATTCTAAGAGCACCCCCCAACGCTCTAAAGGGGGCTTTAGTGGAGTGTGAATTATTATAAGTTGTAATGCTATTCATCTTTATTTATTTTATCTGCGACAACTTTTAACCAATTGCTATTCTTGAAGCCCTCTTTAGGGCGTTGGGGGGCTTACAGCAACGGCGCAAACAAACGCATCAACGACTCGAAGAATCGAAGTATTGTCGGTCTTTTAATCCATTCCCGCAAGGAAACAATTTGCGAAAACCGTTGATCTTCAACAAAAATATCAATGGCTTTTTCGGCTATATCATGATCGTAAATAAACGCTTCTACTTCAAAATTATGCTCAAAACTGCGCGAATCAAAGTTTACAGATCCAATTAACGTTAACGAATCATCAAAAACCATCATCTTGGAATGCAAAAATCCTTTCTCATAAAGATAAATCTTTATCCCAGCCTGCAAAGCCTCTTTCACAAACGATAATGTAGCTAAATGTACCAACTTCACATCCGATTTTTTGGGGATCATCACTCGCACATCCAACCCACGAATAGCCGCAGCCTGAAGAGCTTCAAGAAGCGATTCGGGAGGTATAAAATAGGGAGTTTGTATAAAAATGCTCTTTTTAGCATCGTAAATAGCTTGTAAAATACCATGAGCAATTTCTTTTTCTTCACGAAACGGACCACTATTAACGGTTTGCATGACTATATTTCCAAAACCGGATAGTTCGGGGAAATATTTTCTGGACGTGATAAGCGTTTGACTCACAAAAAACCAATCGATAAGAAAAATCGATTGTAAACCCTGAACTCCTTTGCCTTCAATGCGTGCATGCGTATCACGCCAAATCCCCCACGAGAAACCGTCAACGTATCGATCGGCAATATTCATACCGCCCACGTAACCGATTTGTCCATCAATGACAACTAGTTTTCGATGGTTTCGAAAATTTAACCGCGACGTGATTTTAGGCAATACCAGCTTTAAAAATGGTTCTACTTCTATTCCGGCTTTGCGAAATTCTTCGAAAAAAGCTTTCTTTGTATTGCGTGAACCAAAACTATCGTAAATAACACGAACTTCAACTCCTTCAAGCGATTTTTTAATCAGCGCGTTTCTTACCTTTTCACCCGTTTTGTCGCCCTCAAACGCATAATACTCAACGTGGATATGCTTCTGCGCATTTTCGATATCGAGGAGCAATTGCTCAAACTTTTCCGAACAAGAGGTGTAGAAGCGAATATCGTTCCCGCCCAATACCGGAGTGTGATCGAGATTCTTCAACAAACGAATTAAACTTGCGTGTTCTTTGGGATATATAAATTCTTCGAGCGTGCCAATTTCATCTAACGGACGCTTTTTGAGTTTGCTGTACATCCGTTTGGTAATGATTTGCTTTTTAGTAAAATCCTGTCCGAATGTGAGATACCAAATTAACCCCACAAAAGGCAAAAAAATAAGCACCATTACCCATGACACTGTTTTGATGGGATTCCTGTTCTCGGAAATAGCCACGATAACCACACTAACGATGGTTATAACGTAAAGAATTTCGAGAATAAGTACCAAAACACTGTTCATAACTATTTCGATTGATATTCAGTTGCTCGCTTCTCGTCTGACCGATATACGGTCTGACGGATAAAAAGTTCTGTTGTTTTATGCGTCAGACGGACTTGAAGCCGTCAGACGCAGATATTACCTATATTTTTCTTCGTTCATATCTTCCAAGATATTCAAGTAAGACTGATAACGACTCTGGCTAATGTATTGATTATCTACAGCTTTCAGCACGGCACAATCAGGTTCATTGAGGTGAAGGCAATTATGAAACTTACATTTCGAAGAAATCTTGAAAATTTCGGGGAAATAGTGCGAAACCTCTGCTGTATCCATATCGATAGTGCCAAAACCTTTTATTCCGGGAGTATCTATTACAAAGCCACCACTTTCCAACTCAATCATCTCCGAGAAAGTAGTAGTATGCATCCCTTTGCTGTGATAATCAGAAATTTTCCCTACTTTTTGTGTTGCATCTTTCTGCAACGTGTTAATAATACTCGATTTTCCCACACCGGAATGTCCTGCAAGCAAGGTTATTTTTCCTGCAATAAGCTCACTCACTTCATTCACTCCTTCTCCCGTTATTATTGACGTTTTAAGACATTTATAACCGATAGTGGAGTACAAGTGAGCTAAACCATCAATATACTCCAAATCTTCGCCATCATAAAGATCTATTTTATTGAAAACAAGACAAACAGGAACACTATATGCCTCTGCAGTAACCAGAAAGCGATCAATAAAGACGGTGGTTGTCTCTGGAAATCTAACCGTTACACAAAGAAGCGCCAAATCAATATTAGCAGCAAGAATGTGCGAATATTTGGAGAGATTGGATGCTCTGCGGACAATGTAGTTTTTACGGTCTTTGATTTCGGTAATGTATGCCGTTCCATCGGAATTTATGTCGATTTTTACAATATCGCCCACAACAACCGGACTTGTACTACGGATTCCTTTGAGGCGAAAATTTCCTTTTGCCAAACAAGAAATATCTGTTCCGTCGTCGGTTCGCACAGTATAAAGATTACCGGTATTTTTGATAATTAAACCCTTTATTCTTTGCCCTTTGCTCTCCTCTCTTCGCTCTTCGCTCATTGCCATTCAGACAGTTAATATTTCTTTTTCTTTTTCAGCGAATTTATCGTCAATCTGTTTAATATACTTATCGTGAATCTTTTGCAATTCGTTTTCTCCATCTTTTCCCATATCTTCGGGAAGTCCGTCTTTTACGGCTTTTTTTATTTCATCAATACCTTCACGACGTGAGTTGCGAATACTGATTTTGGCATCTTCGGCTTCCTGTTTAGTTTGCTTTACCAATTGCTTGCGACGCTCTTCGGTGAGTGGTGGAATTCCCAAACGAATTACCTCACCGTTATTTTCGGGCGTTATGCCCACATCGGAGTCCATGATGGCTTTTTCAACCACTTTCAGCATGTTTTTCTCCCACGGCTGAACCATAATGGTTTTGGCATCGGGAGTGGAAATTGATGCTACATTCGATAAAGGTACATTACTGCCGTAATAATCTACTTTGATACCGTCGAGAATACGCACATTAGCTCTTCCCGCACGAATTCGCGCAAAAGTTTCTTCGAGGAACTCCAATGTCATTTGCATTTTTTCCTCGGCATCTTTCTTGATTGTTGTAATATCCATATTTATTTTGTTTATTGTTTAGAACAAAAATAGTGAAAATATTTGAATAAACTTATCTCTCACATTGATACGCTTCTCTTCTTTGTAAAAGAGAACTCATAAATTATCTATACGTGAACCAGTGTACCAATGTTTTCTCCTGAAAGCATTTTTTTCAGGTTTCCGTAAGTATCCATATCGAAAACAACGATGGGCAAATTGTTTTGCTTGCACATGGTAGTTGCCGTAAGATCCATTACTTTAAGTCCCCGATCGTAAACTTCGTCAAACGAAATGGTTTCGAATTTGGTTGCCGATGGATCTTTTTCGGGATCGGCTGTATAAACGCCATCTACACGCGTGCCTTTGAACATGGCATCGGCCTCAATTTCTATGCCGCGAAGTGCGGAAGTGGTATCTGTAGTAAAAAACGGAAGTCCTGTTCCCCCGGCAAGAATGGCAATTTCGCCGTTTTGCATCGATTCTATCGCTTTCCATTTCGAGTAAAGTTCACCCACAGGCTCCATGCGAATAGATGTAAAAACACGGTTTCTTTGTCCGATGGATGTGAGTGCCGAGCTAAGCGCCAAACTATTTATTACGGTAGCAAGCATTCCCATTTGGTCGCCTTTCACGCGGTCAAATCCTTTTTGAGTGCCGCTTAATCCGCGAAAAATATTTCCTCCGCCAATAACGATTCCGATTTGTACACCTATTGTAGCGGCCTCTTTTAGTTGTAAGGCATATTCTTCGAGCCTAACGGCATCAACACCTTGCTTCTTTTCGCCGGCGAGCGATTCGCCGCTGAGTTTTAGTAAAATTCTGTTGTATTTCATATTTTTTTTAAAAGACTGTTAGATTATAGACTCATTCATTTATAAAAGTTATTTCTTTAAATGCATACATTCGTTCTTCTTTTGTATCGAGCGTTTCCAGCACCAGATGTCCCGAAGGAAGCACATTGTCGATTTTTGCCTGAAACCTGCCGTTTACATCTTCGTACCAGTAATAACCGTTCACCCGATACAGGTCGAGCATATATTCATCTTCGATGACCTGCTTTTCTCCACGCTGTAAACTTCTGTACAACAGAAAGAATTCCTTTATCAGCAAATCAAGGATGTAATCTTTATCATGTTCGGTTGCCGTGATTTGTCGTAACGAAACGGGATTGGGCAATTCCATCGGGAAAATTTGCTGATTGAGATTCAATCCGATTCCGATAATGGAATTTTCGATGATCTTTCCTTGCAGGCTGTTTTCGATAAGAATACCGGCAATTTTCTTGTCTTTCCAATAAATATCGTTCGGCCATTTAATGCGGATATCATCGGCAAACTGATCCAGCGTGTTTTTTATTGCCAACGAAACAATTCGAGAAATTACAAACTGCTCATTGGCAGGAACTTCTGTAGGATAAATCAAAAGACTGAAAAGCATATTTTCGCCTTTACCCGAATACCAACTATTGCCCATTTGTCCGCGTCCTGCCGTTTGAAAATCGGCTACCACAACGGAACCTTCTTCAAGATTTTGCTCCCTCAAAAGTTCTTTCAGATAAGAATTTGTCGATGTCGTTTCTTCCAAACGTATAATCTGCCTGTCACTGCTCAATTGCTCCATAATATTCTTTCTGTTTTATTTTGGATAATTTCTTTATGACCTCATCCACCGAATGCTGAATCCATTTTTTCAACTCTACGTCAGGCATTTCACCCGTTACGTAAATAGTATTCCAATACGTTTTGTTCATATGAAATGCAGGTTCCACACAGGCGTATTCTTCGCGCAATTGCACCGCTTTTTCGGGTTCGCATTTGAGTGCGATAGACAACCTGTCGGCATCGAGCGGAATAAGGGCAAACATTTTGCCGCACACTTTCATCACCAGCGTAACATCATCAAATGGTGTGGTAGCTTCAGCTCCAGGAATCGACAAGCAGTAATTGTAAAGGTCTTCTATATTCATATGTTTTTATTAACCGATGTTTACAGAAACGGCAAAAACGCATCATCGATATGCTCCAATTCAAAACGCTTTCCATCCCAAACCAAACCGATAATATCGAATCGGGCAGGTTTTTCAATATCTTTTTCAATCAGATAATGATCGGCCGCATCCACCATTCTCCGCATTCGGGATTTACCCACAAAATCCTCAGGATTTCCCCATTGTGTTGATGTTCTCGTTTTCACTTCAACAAAAACAATAAACTCTTCATCTTCTGCAACAATATCTATTTCATAGCCATGAAAGTTCCAATTCCGGCTCAAAATTTTATAATCTTTCGATTTTAGATATCTTGCGGCTTCCTCTTCACCTTTTTTACCTAATTCATTGTGCTGTGCCATGTTTTTTTAGTATTTCCCGGCTCAAAACCAGCGGATACTCACAAAAATACAAATTTATGCAATATTCTCTTCTTTCGTGTTAAAATATTTTGTTTTTTTGTGTTGTAGAAACTGTTTCTTCAAAAGGAAATGAGAACAACAAAGAAATATAAATTAAACGGGCGCCTTACCCCACGAACAAAAAAAGCAGAATTTATGCTTAGCGATGAAGAATATGAGGTTATAAATTTCTATTTGAAGAAATATAAAATAACCAATCGCTCCCGATGGTTCAGGGAAACCATTATAAATCACATTCTTAAAAATATGGATATGGATTATCCTACGCTTTTTGAAGAAAATGAAATGCGAAGATAAGGCAATTTACGATTTTTGATTTGGGATTTACGATGTAGAGACGTACTACCGTGCGTCTAAAATAAAGATAAAATGTTAGACGATACATATTTCATGCGACAAGCGCTGGTCGAAGCACAAAAAGCTTTCGATAAAAACGAAGTGCCGATTGGAGCCGTTGTGGTTGCCAATAATCGGATTATTGCTCGGGCACACAATCTGGTGGAAACGCTCAACGATGTTACAGCACATGCCGAAATGCAGGCAATAACCGCGGCCGCCAACGTGTTGGGCGGAAAATACCTGACCGACTGCACACTTTTCGTCACCATTGAACCCTGTCCGATGTGCGCCGGAGCGCTGGGTTGGTCACAACTCTTGCGAATTGTTTACGGTGCAGTCGACGAAAAACGTGGTTTTTCTAAATTTGCGACCAATGCTCTGCATCCTAAAACTACAGTTTTATCGGGAATTTTAGCAGAGGAGTGCGCAGCATTAATGAAAAAGTTTTTTGAAAAGAGAAGATAGATAAACTCCGTAATGTAATGGAGTTTATACAAAAAAGCGGAAAGTGAAAAATTTTCCGCTTTTCTTATTAAATTTCGGCTTTAATTTTCTTTTTTTCGTCCAAAATTAAATACAACAGATTCCGTTCGAGCATTATTCATCAAGGTCTCCAATTCTTTCACTTTATCGGGAAATTGAGTAGCAAGATTGTTGTCTTCGTGCAAATCGTTGCTCAAATCGTACAGTTCCAACACAGTTTCACCAACGATGGGCTGACGGATGAGTTTCCAATTACCACTTCGCAAAGCTTGACGACCGCCCATTTCGTGAAATTCCCAGTACAGATAATCGTGTTCTTTTTGTTTACCATCGGAAAACAACGTAGGAAGGAGCGAAATACCATCGGTTTCGGCAGTCAAAGTACTTTCAATTAAATCGCTTAGCGTGGGCATCATATCCCAAAATGCGCTGGCGTGATCACTTTTTCTACCGGCTGCGATTTTTTGCGGACTCCATGCGATAAACGGAACACGGATACCACCTTCGTACATATCGCGTTTCGTACCTCTAAGCGGACCATAGCTTTTAAAAAAATCGGGATCGGCACCACCTTCGCGATGCGGACCGTTGTCGCTGGTGAAGAAAACGATGGTGTTTTTATCGAGTCCTTGTTTTCTCAATTCATCGAGCACTTCACCCACATATTTATCCAATTGGGTTACCATTGCAGCAAAAGTAGCTCTCGGTTTTTCAACTGCGGTATATCCTCGTTTGCCGTCGTAAGGCGTTTCTTCGAAGCTGTTTTCGAATAATTGGTAGATGGAATCGTGTGGCAAATTCATTTCAGCGTGCGGCAACGTGTAAGTCAGCACTGCGAAAAACGGCTTGTCTTTGTTGTTCTTGATGAACTGCAAAGCCTCTGCGTGAATAAGGTCTTGCGAATAGGTAGCGCGTCCATTATTGTCGTTTTCGGGAAGTAAAACCTTTTCATTATTGTGCCACAAATGCGACGGATAATAGCTGTGGGCTTGGCGTTGACAGTTATAACCATAAAATTCATCAAATCCCATCGTTCCGGGAACCGATACCGAACCGGGATATCCCAAACCCCATTTACCAAAAATTCCGGTAGTGTATCCGGCTTCCTGCATCAATTTTCCGATGGTGAAAGTTCCTTCAGCCATCGGCTCCTGTCCTTCGGGCACAACTTCTTTGTTTCCTCTAACCTGAGTATGTCCGGTGTGTAATCCCGTCATCAACGAGGCACGTGAAGGCGCACTCACGGTACATCCGGCGTAATGTTGCGTAAACAACATTCCTTCGGAAGCCATGCGATCGAGATTTGGCGTTTGAAACTTTTGCTGTCCGTAGCAGCTTAAATCACCGTAACCGAGGTCGTCGGCAAGGATGTAGATTATATTGTTTTTTTGATTTTGGGCGGACAATGCGCTCGCAACAGCTAAACCGACGGAAAGCGTTTTGAATTTTATATACATAAGAAACTAGTTTTTATTCAAATATAACGGGTTTTATTGAAACACAGTTGATATATCCACTTTGTTTATATAGTTTTTTTCTATATTTTCTCTACCCTCTTTTTAGCAATTTCAAACAAATCAATAAATTTGCTAATATTACTTCTTAGATTATAAAAGTCAATTTAGTCTAAATGCATAATAGGTTATTTATAATTTATTAATAATTCTGTTTGCTTTGTTTATGGCATCTGATGCCGGAACTTTATCGAGAGTCTTCTCGTCAAATAAGTTAAGAGCTTCTGTTATTTTGCTTAATGCTCGTTTGTTACCGGAAGAGATAAATTCGTCGCGTAAGATTTTAATTTTTTCGTATGCTTGAATACCGGAAATTAATCTTTCGAAACGCATTGAAGTTCTTGCTCCGGGATATACAAAATAGGTATCGCCGGCAGCCCAAGTGTGAAAACGACTATCTAAAAGGGGTTCCAAAACCCAACTATTGTATGCCCAGCGCAAATAACCATCCAAGTTTTCTTTGGCCGCATACCACCCAAACCATTCGCACTCAGCAGGTGGGCTAAAAGTAAATGTGTTGGGATAAGGCTCTTCGCAGCTGGTATAATACGTTGTGATTTTATTTTCAGATGCACGTTTATCTTTCATTTCCTGCGGATATTTCATGCGTAGAGCTACACAATAATAATCCATATCGTCGGATAATTCTTCGTGTAAAGCGCCGGCTAACGAAATTTTAAAATCGGAATTTGCTTTTTTTATAATCTTAATGGTTTCCTGCATTACGTTCATCGGGCGCTCATCCATCGAAATATAAGTAATATCAAACCATCCTTTTTCTTTAAGATGAGTTGAAAAAGATGCCAGCATTGCTCCCCAAACCTCTTGGTACGTCTTATCTCCGGGTTTCATATCAATAAATTTCAGGCTGTTTGTTGCTTGATCGAAATACTGAAACGATAATTTCCACGGCACCATAGAATAACACATAATACTCTTGTTGACACCAAGATTCAGCATAAACTCAACCCAACGGTCGAACACCGTATAATCAAACGACCACGTGCCATCGGCTTTTTTCATCCACGTTACCATTGTTTCGAAATAGTCGAATGTTTGAGCATTCCATGGCTTGTGCATAATGGATGCTGTGATTGTTTTTCCACCGGCATCTCTGTACATTTCCATATATGGCTTCATTTTCTCAAAATGAGCATCACTCCACAGTTCCACGTTGTAATACCGGGCGATGGCAAAAGGATTTTGCCACAAATCGAGGAAGAAATCCCACTCTTTGGGTTGAGGCAATTTACGATTCGACACTTCTATATTCAATTCTAAAACACCAAGTGTTTCCGTGCCGTTCATTACGGTAATTTTGCCTTTATAAGTTCCGGAAGATGCGTTTTGTGGAATTCGCGTTTGTACCCATACGCCTTGCGTGCTATTTGCCGTTAATGAAAGTTCTTTTGTCAAATGGTCTATTGGATCGGCAACCAACGTAGAGTCGTAAATAGAAAGGTTGGGGCGGTGTCCGCATCCTCCTTTTCCATCTTTGTTTAACTCGTCCGTCATTACATATCTTACGAATCCCGAATGTAATTGACTGGAAGGGATGATATCTTTTTTGTTTTTGTGTTTTAAATCGCTGATAAAGAAAGATAATCGTCCTAACGGCTTATTACTCCACACCACAAATTGCGTGGAAACACGTTCGCCACGCCATCCAGTTACACTTACACTTTTACGACTGTTCGGAATGGATGGGGGAACTTCTTTTTTATATCGAATATCAACGGAGCCCCAGCTAATGTTTGTTTTAGATACATTTTTCCAATCTGATAAATTGGTTGCAATAGGGTTTTGCAATTCTAAGTATGAATTCAATGGAAAAGGCAATTGTCCTGTGCGATGTCCGGAATGAGTTATTCCTTCAATGCTTTGTGCTTGAATTTGTAATGTTAATGAAATAAATAGTATTGCGGTTACTATTGTTCTTTTGATAGTCATATTTTTGATTGTTTTTAAATGAGTATTTAATATTATCAAGAAGCTGAAAGAGCAAAAAACAGTCAGAAAAAATAAGATTTGCAAAAACCTGTCCGACCTCT
>JAUNUM010000171.1 GCA_030538215.1 Bacteroidia bacterium | reverse complement strand
GCATCAAACGCTACCGATCCAACTACTAAAAGTTTCATTTATAATATTTTTTTAACCGCTCTATTACTTCTTCAATTATCACTTTTTACCTCCTACTATTGGATTGGTTCTTCGTCAATTTTCATAAAATACATTACAACAAAGCCTAAAACGACTGCAGCAACTAACGTCACTCCTAAAGCAAAATAATTCGAAGTATCTCCTCCAATAAAAGCAGCTAATCCATAAATACCATTTGATGTATTTAATACATAAGCAGTTAAATCGAACAGACCTGCGATGATACCTGCTAAAAATCCAGCTATGATACATGCATATAATGGAGTCTTATAACGAAGATATAATCCGTATAACATCGGTTCTCCTACGCCACCTAGTAGCCATGTAATAATATAACCTAATCCCAAAGTTTTATTTTCTTTATATTTAAATTTGAACACACAAGCTAAAGATACACCTAAACCTGCCCAACTAGTCGCAAGAATTCCAGGTAAAAGAAAATTATCATACCCGAGTTCTGGGAATGAAACGAATAAGTATGTAAAAAGTAGCGGATGCATCCCAGTTAAGACTAATAAACTAAATGTTCCTCCTATAATTGCCACTGCGAATGGTCCAGCAATTTCGTTCAATGAAATAATTCCTGCCGATACATACTGCCCAATATATCCTCCAAGTGGTGCTAAAACTGATAGAGAAATAGGCAGCATAATTATTAACGATCCAAATGGTTTTAAAAATACTTTTAAAACATCAGGACTATACTTATCAAAAAATCTATCTACATAACTTAAAATCCATACAATTAGTAACATGGGAACTACTGTAGATGTATAATTCTGTGCCACGGTAGGAATACCATATACACTAAATGACACTTCGTCGGATGCAATTTGTAATAAAGTTGGGTGAATTAAAACAGCACCTAATAATAAACTAATAGGTATGGACGTATTAAGTTTTCTAGCTGCTGAATAAGCAATGAATACTGGTAAGAAATAAAATCCTGCATCCCCTACAAACGTAAACAATGTATAGATATCACTTGTCTCTGAGACTAGACCTAACAAACTTGGACCAATTATTGCTGCGACTGTTTTTGCAAGTGAAGCTGATAATAATATAGGTATAAGTGGTGTTAAACTCCCGGAAAGATAATCAAACACAGAGTTAATGACAGATTTAAATGACAAGTCTTCCTTAACATCATTTTTAATATCTACATCATTAGATATATTTAGTACTGATATTAATTCTTTGTAATATCTTTCGACCGCTTGTCCAATAATCACTTGGTATTGAGCCCCAGTATTATTTATTCCTATAACACCGGATACTTTTTCCAATTTATTTTGATCAGCTAAACTATAATCTTTCAAGTTAAAACGCAGACGAGTCATACAATGAGTTAGATGCGATATATTATCTGCACCCCCTAAGTATTCAATTATTTCTTCAGATTCTTTTCTATATTTATTATTCATGAGTTTTCCTCCTAGGTATTCGTAACCCTTCTAATATGAAGCATTAAGTACAGCACCTCATCGTTAGAACTGTTAACATTTTTTTCCTTTAAGATATACTCAGATATAATTTTTGCACACTTATATATTTCGGGATATTTATCTTTTAATGAATTTATTAAGTCAGTGTTATCTTCTTCAAACTGGTCATTTGTTTCCATCCTATATAGATATGATCTCAAATGCAAAATTAATCGTTGATAATTATATGTGTTTCTTTTAATATCTAAACTAAAATATTGAGAAATAATTTCAACTATATACTCAATAATTTGATCTTCTTCGGATTTTGGTTGCATTGAATCAACTGAATCTATTTGAGCATTGACGAAATG